>CALFNI010000309.1 GCA_937902695.1 uncultured Rhodanobacteraceae bacterium | reverse complement strand
TCTCTTTGGTTACTTTCTCTTGCACGAGCAAGAGAAAGTGACCCGGCCGCCAGGATGGCGGACGGAAAAACACAGGGACGTGAGTCGGCTATCGCGGAGCGGCGAAGAGCAAAGGCAAACTGGATTCCCGCTTCCGCGGGAATGACGAAGGTTGAAATGGATTCCGCCCTCGGCCGCAACGACGAAGGTCAAAATGGATTCCGGCTTACGCCGGAATGGCGGAGGATGGGAGCGCCATCCGACTCAACCCGCCCAACCCCCTCGTGAAGGGAAGGGCGAACACAGATCCGCGAGCTATCATCGCCGCAGGCACAAGAACAGAACCCATGAGCGATTCAGTCCTCGTCACCCGCACCGGCCCCGTCGCCGAAATCAAGCTGCACCGTCCCACGGTGCACAACGCATTCGACGATACGCTCATCGCCGACCTGACGGCGGCGCTGCTCGACTGCGAGCTCGACGCGAACGTACGCTGCGTCGTCCTGACCGGCGCCGGCACCTCGTTCTCGGCCGGCGCCGACCTCAACTGGATGCGCGGCATGGCCGGCGCCAGCGAGGCGGCGAATCGGGACGACGCGCTCCGGCTCGCCGCGCTGATGCGCACGCTGAACTTCCTTGCCACGCCGACGATCGCCAAAGTCAACGGCGCGGCCTACGGCGGCGGCGTCGGCCTCGTCGCGTGCTGCGACATCGCGATCGGCGTCGAGAGCGCCAAGTTCGCGCTCAGCGAGGTCAAGCTCGGCCTCGTGCCGGCGGTGATCTCACCGTATGTCGTCGCGGCGATCGGTCTCCGGCAGGCGCGGCGTTATTTCGTCAGCGGCGAGGTTTTCGACGCCGCGACCGCGGCGCGGATCGGGTTGCTGCACGAGAGCGTCGCGGGCGACCAGCTCGACGCGGCCGTCGATCGCGCCGTGCATTTTCTCGGCAAGGGCGGGCCGCTCGCGCAGGGCGAGGCCAAGCAGCTCGCACTGCGCGTCGCCGGCGTCACGCGCGAATCGGCCGAGCGGATCGACGTCGAGAACGCGCGGCTCATCGCGCACATGCGCGTTTCGGACGAGGGACAGCGCGGGCTCGCCGCGTTCCTCGACAAGCGCGCGCCGGATTGGGTGAAGGAGTAATCGCGTGCTCGACCATGTCGGCCTGACCGTCCTCGATGTCGCGCGGAGCCGTGCGTTCTTCGCCGCCGCGCTCGCGCCGCTCGGCTACGCGCCGGTCATGGACGTCACGACGGAGGAAACCGGCGGCTACGAAGGCACGGGCTTCGGCGCCGACGGCAAGCCGTCGTTCTGGATCGGCAACGGGCCGCGTGCGGGCGGGCCGATTCATGTCGCGTTCGCCGCGAAGTCGCGCGCCGACGTCGATCGTTTTTACGACGCCGCGATCGCGGCTGGCGGACGCGACAACGGACCGCCCGGCCTTCGCGAGCACTACCACCCGAATTACTACGGCGCGTTCGTGTTCGATCTCGACGGCAACAATGTCGAGGCGGTCTGCCACCTGCCGCGTTGATCAGGCGCTGTCGGGAAATCGCATCAGCTCGGGCACGTGCGGCGCGTACGCGCGCCAGCGGCCGATCGAGCGCGCGTAGACGGGCTGGCGCACCTGCCAGAGGCTCGACGTGCTGATCGTCGCGGCCGACGGCGCCGCCGGGACGGCGAAATCGCCGAGTCCGATCCACGCCGCGAGCTCGCGCATGCGCGACGCCGAATCGGCGACGAGCTCCTCGTAGCGGATCGTACGGATTCCGACAGCGCACTTGCGCAGCGCGTTCGACGTCAGCTTCGCGCAGCCCTGCACGACGGCGGCGATGTCCTCGAAGTCGTACGCGAAGCCGTGTTCGGGGCCGGCGAAGTACTGCATCCAGATCGAAAGCGCTGTATCGCGCGGGCTCCGCTCGCAGTGGATGACGCGCGCGTTCGGAAACAGCGCCGCGATCAGATCGAGATGCAGGAAGTTCAGCGGCTGCTTGTCGATGTAGAAGCGCGCCGGCGCGTCGTCCTGCCGGAGTTGCGTGAGATACGTCGTCGCGGCTTTCGCGAGCATGCCTGATCCGGGCTGCGCAGCCGACCCGAGCTGCTGCGCGAGGAACGGCATCCAGCCGAGCTCGCCGCGATAGCGCACGTCCGGATGGCGCGAGAGGAGCTCGGCGACGAGCGTCGTTCCGGAGCGCGGCATGCCGACGATGAAGACCGGCACGCAATCGGCCGCAGCGCGGACGCGCTCGATGGTCGCCTTCGCATCGAGCTTTGCCGAAACCAGGCGTCGGAAGTTCTTGCGCGACCATGCCGTGAACCGGCCGACGGTGGCGTTGGCCTCGCGGAAATACGCGGCGGCGTGTTCGTAGTCGCCGATGTCGTCGTGCGCCTTGCCGAGCGCGAACTTGAGCGACGCACGCGCGCGCTCGCGGAGATCGGTGCGCGCGAGCGCATCGCGGAACATGTCGAAATCCGCGTGCGAGGCGTCGGTATAACGCTGCGCCGATGCGAGCCCGTTCGCGACCTGCCAGTCGTACGCCTCGGCGCTGTGCGCGATCGCGTAGGCGTAGCGCTCGCGCACGCGCGCGAAATCGCCGAGCTGGAGATGCAGCATGCCGGAATACGCGTAAAGCCGCGGATCGGTTGCGCCGGCCGCGATCGCGGCTTCGCAGAGATCGGCGGCGTCCTGCTTCCGGCCGGCGTCGTCGAGGAGCTCGATCGCCTGGATCGTCGTGCCGACCGGCTGCGCCGCCGCGGCGAACAGGCTTCGCACGGTTGCCGCGACCGCGCTCATGCGCGCCTGTTCCTTGAGCATCTTCGCGAGCAGGAACGTCGCTGCGACATGCGCCGGATGCCCGGCGAGCAACGCGCGCAGCACGGCCTCGGCGCGTCCGGATTGCTTCGCTTCCCAGAGCACGCCGGCGAGCCCGAGCGCGATGTCGATCGAATCCGGATGCTCGGCATGCGCGGCGTCGAACGCCGCAAGCGCGCCGTCGAGGTCGCGGCCCAGAACCATCGCGCGGCCGCGCCCGAGCCATTCGGCTTCGCTGCGCTGCGCGGGCGGTGCGGGATCTGCCACGATGGAGCGGCGCTCGTGATCGGATGCGGCCGTCGATACTACCGCACGCGTCCGCGCCGCCGCGGCACGGCGACAGGTTCGCGCACGTCGGCCATAATCGCGATCCGGCAGGCAGGGCGCAGCGCGCAAACGGACCGACACGTGACCCCGTTCAAACGGCTCCTCATCGCCAATCGCGGCGAGATCGCCTGCCGCGTGATCCGCACGTGCCGGCGCCTCGGCATCGGTACGGTCGCGGTCCATTCCGACGCCGATGCGAGCGCGCAGCACGTGCGACTCGCCGACGTCGCGATTCCGATCGGCGGCCCGCGCCCGCAGGAGAGTTACCTGCGCGGCGAGGCGATCATCGATGCGGCGCGCAGGACCGGTGCCGAGGCGATCCATCCCGGGTATGGATTCCTCTCCGAGAACGCCGATTTCGCCGACGCCGTCGCGCGCGCGGGCATCCGCTTCGTCGGGCCGTCGGCCGATTCGATGCGGCGCATGGGCTCGAAGGCGGGCGCGAAGGATCTGATGGCGAGCCGCGGCGTGCCGGTCGTGCCGGGCTACACGGGCGAGGCGCAGGATCCCGCGCTGCTCGCGCGCGAAGCCGCACGCATCGGCTTTCCGCTGATGATCAAGGCAGCGTACGGCGGCGGCGGCAAGGGCATGCGCATCGTGCGCGCGGCCGGCGAGTTCGCATCGAGCCTGGAAAGCTGCCAGCGCGAAGCGAAGAACGCGTTCGGACGCGATC
>CALFNI010000308.1 GCA_937902695.1 uncultured Rhodanobacteraceae bacterium | reverse complement strand
GCGGCGTTTCAGTGGGTCGGCAGCGGTCCGGACGGCGGGCGCTTGCCTTCGTTCACCCAGTCGAGCAGCTCGCCGAACGCACGGTCGATTTCTTCGGGCGTGAAGGCGCAATGGCCTTCCTTGTTGACGAACTGCTGCACGAAGTTGTCGCCGTTGCCGGCGCGCTGCGCGGCGAGCGCGTACTCGAACGCCGTCGACGCCGGCACGAGCGGATCGCCGGTGTCGTGCAGCGCGAGCAGCGGATGCACGAGCTTTCCGGTCGGCGTATAGAAGCGCGCCATGCGCTGCGCCGCTCTGGCATCGGCGCGATAGCGCGGCACGCCGGCGTTCAGCGCGAAGTCGTCGCCGGAGTTCGTGTAGATGAGGTCCGCATTGCCGAACGGATTGCCGTGCACGCGCTGTTGCACCTCCCTGACTTCAAACGTGTTGAAGACGATCACGTCCGGCAGCGAATCCGCATCGCCCGCGCCGTACCACGACAGCAGCGCGCGCGTCGCTGCGGGATTCGCGCGCATCGCCGCCTTGACCTTCGCGATGACGTCGCCGGTCGGCATGAAATCGCCGGGCGCCGGCACGAGCGCGCCGAGCACGTTCGGGAAGTAATGGTCGAATGCGGCGCGGAGCGCGAAATCGCGCTGCATCAGGCGATCGCTCGGCTCGAGCGCGCCGCAGAGCGAGAGCGCGCCGGCGTAGACATCCGGCCGGCTCTCGATCGTCATCGCCGTCAGCGTGCCGCCCATCGACATGCCGCTGAGCAATGTCTGTTTCGGCGCACCGTGTTTCGCGATGAACGCCTTGCGCAGGCGCTCGGTGTCGGCCGCGCCTTCGGCGACCGCCCAGCCCGTCGCCGAGTAGGCGGACTGGATCACCGCGAAGCCTCGCCGCAGCATGCCATCGAACATCGGCGAGATGCGCTCGTCGTTCGTCCAGGCGACCGGCGTGACGGCGTAGCCGTGGTAGAAGACGACGAGGTTCCTGTTCCAGTCCTTGGGAATGTCGATGCGATACGCGGCGCCCCCGAGCGTGCCCATCTCGGTCGTCGCGGCGACCGGCGCGGGCGCGCGTGCCAGCGCAGCGGTCGCGCATGCGAACGCAACGCACGCGGCGAGCGCGCGCGCAATCACGGCGCCTGCCCGGATTCGACGCGCGATCGCAGCGCCGCCAGCGCCTCCTTCAGCGCGGCGACTTCGCTTTCCAGCGCCTCGACGCGCGCGTCGAGACCGCCTTCGCTTGCCCGCGCGACTGGCGCAGCGGCGGCATGCGCGGCGACGTCGACAGGTCCGCCGACGAGGTGCAGGTAGCGATCCTCGCGCTGGCCCGCTCCGCGCGGGATGCGCACGACGAGCGCGGGCTCGCGCTGGATGAGCCGGTCGAGCGTGTCGCGCACGTCGTCGAGGCTCGGGAAATCGGCCAGGCGCTCGGTGCGTGTAAACAGCTCGCCCAGCGTCTGCGCGCCGCGCAAGAGCAGCGCGCACAGCACGGCGCGCTGGCGCGCGGTGACGCCGTAGGCCGCGTCGAAGCGGTGCTCGTAGCGCAGCACGCGTTGCGATGACGGCGCGACCTTGACGAGCCCGCGCTCCTCCATGCGCCGCAGCGTGTTCGCGACGGCGCCGGGATCGAGGTGCATGACCGGATCGCGGCTCGTCTTCTGGTTGCACGCGGCGACGAGCGCGTTGAGCGTCAGCGGATAGACCTCCGGCGTGATCGCGGCCTTCTCGATCAGGCAGCCGAGGATGCGGCCTTCGACGGCGTCGAGCTCGGGGAATGCGGCAGCGGGCGCTGCGGCGTCGGATTCGGGGATCAAGGGATGCGCGCCGGAACGGGGTGGCGCGAGTGTAAGCGATGTCGCGGCCGACGCCGCTCCTGCACGAGATTCGATACAGGAGCGGCGTCAGCCGAGATCGGGCTCTGCCTTAGAAATCGTACGCGGCGCCGACGTAGAACGTGCGGCCATTCGCCGGATCGATGCCGTTCGAGAAGACGCGGTTGTAGTACTTCCTGTCGAACAGGTTCGAGACGCCGCCGAGCAGGCGCACCTGCGGGAGCACCCACCAGTCGCCGGAGAAATCGGCGACGGTGTACGACGGCACCTTCGCCGGAATCAGCACGATCGGGTTAGCACCGGTCGAAAGCGACGGCTTGTTCGAGTCCTGGAAGTACTGGCTGTCGACGGTCACGACCGAGAGCGCGAGCTTGAGCTTCTTGTCCTCGCGGTACGCGACGCCGGCACGCAGAAGGTAATCGGGCGAGAACGCCGGCTTGTTGCCGACCTTCACGTTCGGATTGCGCGTCGAGGTGAACTCCGCGTTGAGGAGCTGCAGGTTCGCGAACACCGAGAAATGCTGGCTCGTGTGCACGTCCCGCGCGGCGAGGAAGTCGTAGTCGATCTGGCCTTCGAAGCCGCGGTGGCGCGTGTCGCCGGTGTTGACGTTGATCGTGTTGCCCGGAGGAGCGTCGGGGCCGGCGGGCTGGCTCTCGATGCGGTCCTTCACGTTGACCCAGAACAGGCTCGCGTCGTAGAAGAGCCCGTCGGCCGGCGTGCCGTGCACGCCCGCTTCCCATGACACGACGTGCGTCGGATCGGGATTGTTGAGCGTCGGATCGAGCGCGCCGAACGGCGAGCCGATGTCGAAGTAGCGCACCGGACGCCAGCCCTGCGAGACGTTGAAATACGTCTCGTTGCCGCGGCCGAAGTCGTTGCCGGCGCCGATGCCGAACAGCGGCACGAAATGATCGACCGAGCGGTCGACCAGCGCCGACGGCGGACGCGGCGTGTGGATTTCCTCGTCGATGTCGACGTTTTCCTTTTCGAGGCGCACCGAAGGCACGAGGTGCCAGCCGCCTTCGAAGCGGAACACGTTCTCGGCGAACACGGCCGCGTAATCGGTCGAGCGCGCCTGGCGGAACTTCTCGCACGAGGTCTGGCTCGCCGCGAGGCAGGGATCGCCGGAGCGGTCGTATTGTCCCGGCGTGAGAGTGTCCTCTGCCACCTGACGAAACGGCGCGTCGCTGTGATAGATCGTCGTGCCGACCGTAAGCG
>CALFNI010000307.1 GCA_937902695.1 uncultured Rhodanobacteraceae bacterium | reverse complement strand
GGCTTCGCCCACGGCCCGGCCGTGACCGGGCCGAGCTGGAACGGATCGCCGCTCGGGTAGATATAGTCGTACGTGTGCACGAAGACGATCGTGCCCGGCGAGTACATGTTCCGGTACTGCACGATCTCGCGAAAATCGGCGATCGCATAGCCGAGCGCATGCTCGAAGAGCTCGAGCCTGACGTGATCGAGCACCTCCGGCGGAATCGGCCCCCAGTTCGTCGATCCGGCCGACTGCGCCTGTGCCGCTGTCTTCACGTATTCGAGCAGCTCATCGCCGACGACGTCGTTGCCGCCGCTCGAAAGGATGATCGCGTCGAAACGGAACGTGCCGATCTCGCGCTGCACGCGCGGCAGGCTGAGCTTCCACTGCGCGCTGTCGCGCCCGGGCACGGCTTCGTTGAGGAACAGCGTGCCTTTGAACGCGCGTGCGAGCTGCTTCTCGATGTCGATCGGGCGCGGCGGATACTGGAACCACGAATCGCCGAATGCGAGGCAGCGCCTGGCGCCGGGGATCTTCGCTGTGGCTGCGGCGTAATCGGCGAGCACGGTGAAGTTGTTGCGCCCGATGTTCGGCATCGCACGCTCCGTGGTTGAGCCCGGTTGCCCCATTGTCCCTCCGCGGACGGCCGAATCAACCTGTCGGCGAACGCGTCCTGAATCGATCGCGCCGACGGCCGCTCCATTCATGCCGCGGACGAACCCTGCCCTGCACATTCCGGCCAATCCGAGGCCACAGCAGGAGTACGTCATGCCCCGCGGCGACAAATCGAGCTATTCCAGCCGGCAGAAACGCAAGGCCGCGCATATCGAAAAAGGCTACGAGAAGCGCGGCGTCTCGAAGAAGACCGCGGCGAAGCGCGCATGGGCAACCGTCAACAAGCAAGAAGGCGGCGGTGCCAGGAAACGCAGCGCGAGCAAGAAGACCGCGGGCAGGAAAACCGCGACGAAGAAAACCGGCCGCAAGACCGCGCGCAAGGCGGCACGCAAGAAATCCGCCCGGCGCGCCTGATACTGCGGAGGACACGAATCCCCGACACGGACAACGACGATGCGTTTGCGGTCCTGATCATCCTCGCGATCGTGCTGTTGCGCGCCGCGTGATCGCCGGCGCGGACGATCGGGACCCGGCCGGCGCGAAGCAGAGGCAGGACACGTAGTCCGCTCTGTCGCATCAGTTGCGCGCGACGCGTGTCGAATCGACGCCGAGCTTCGCGGCGATCGCGACGAAACGCGGATCATCGCGGTAATCCAGCACGAACGGCGTCACGAAGAGCTGCGTCATGCCGGAGTCGCGAACCTCCAGCGCCTTGTCGAGCCATTCGAACACGCGGTCGGGCTCCTTGCGGAGCGCGTAGACGACTGCGATCTGGAACGGCCCGCCGAAGCTGTACTTGGCGACCATCGCATCGAGCGCCGCATCCGCCTTCACGCGATCGCCCTCGCGTTGCCGGGCGAGCGTGTCGGCATAGTCGCGCCAGAAGCCCGGGGGCTCGAGATCGGCATCGCGCCGCGCGGCGACGGGATCGTTGCGCAAAAGATCGATCACCGTCAGGTACGCATAGGCGTGCGACAGCGTCGGCTGCAGCGCGATCGCCTTGCGCACGCTCGCTTCGGCCTCGTCGAGCCGGTTCGTCGCGATTTCCATGCGTGCCATGTTGAGGACCGGCGTGATCGACAGCGGATCGAGCCCGCTCGCACGTCGGGCCAGCACCTCGGCGTCGTCGAGCTTGCCCTGGGCTGCGAGCAGATAGCCGAGCGCGTCGACCGGCCGATAGTCGCCCGGCGCAAGCTCGAGCGCGCGGCGGAACTCGACCTCCGCGCCCGGAATGTCGAGATCAGCCGTCAGCTTCACGAAGCCGAGCGAGGTGTGCGCCTCGCTGAGATCGGGCGCGAGCTGGAGCGCCGTTTCCGACGCGGCGCGTGCGCGCCGATATGCGTCGCTGACCTGCTCGGGGTCGGACAGATAGAGCGCGGACAGCGCGCGCCACGCACCGCCGAGCTGCGCGTAGGCGAGCGCGTAGTGCGGATCGAGCCGCGTCGCCTCGTCG
>CALFNI010000306.1 GCA_937902695.1 uncultured Rhodanobacteraceae bacterium | reverse complement strand
ACACGACCGTGCCGTAGAGGCGCGCGTCGCGCGCGAAGCCGTCGGCCGAGGCCTGCGCATCGGCGCCGCCGGCGAGAATCTTGGTGACGCGGCCGCCCATGCGGTCCGCGAGCTGCATCTGGCGCGAGGAGATGTAGACCTGCGACGCGCTCGCGTTCTTCTCGGTCAGGATGTTGACGACTTCGTTCATGCGCGAGTTGAGCGCGGAGAGCTTGTCGGTGAAATCCTTCGCGCTGGTCGCGGCGCCGAGCACGAGCTCCTTGTTGGCGAGGATCTTCGTCGCGTTCGTCTGCAGCGCGCTCCACGCCTTGTTGAGCTGCTCGAGCTCGGTCTTGACGCTCGCCTGCTCGGCGTAACCGCTCATGCCGCGGCCGTCACCCTTGTTGAGGTAGCGCACGAACGTGTCGATGCTGGTCGACGAGCTCTCGAGCTCCTTGAACGCGAGCTCGTTGCCGCCCGCCGCTTCGGATGCGTACTTTGCAAGCGCCTGCGAGAGAACCTGGATCTGCGTCGTGTACGACTTCGCCTGGCTGTCCTGCTTGCCGACGAAATAGAGGTAACCGAAATCGAAGATCGCGAACACGAAGAGGAGGCCCAGCACGACGAACAGCACCGTGTTCGTGCCGCCGCTCCGCTCTCTGCCCAGTGCGCCCGAAGTCGTGCTCATGCTCCACCCCTTTGTGATTCGTCTCGAAAGGCCGGCCGCCCGCCGGCCCGCGCGCCAACGCGCAAAGACCCGAGCCGCGGCAGCTGCCGCGTCGGGCTTCCACGTCGGGCACACGTCGGCACACCGTGCCGCAGAGGTTTCATCCGCCTCTTTCGCGTGCTCGCGAATCCATCCGCATGTGCAGAGAGGGAGGCAACTTTCATGCCGATCCCTGCTGGAATTCGGCGGCGCGAACCAGCGCCGCCATGCTGAAGAGCCCCCACAGCACGTCGCCGAGCTGGAGGTTCTCGCCGACGAAGCGCTGATAGCGCTCGTCGGCCTCGCCGACGGCCTCGTTGCGCTGCTCGTCGGTGAAGCTGCGCTGGCCGAGCACTTCGTCGATCAGAAGGCCCACGCTGCCGGCGTGCTGGCGCACGACGAGCACGCGGCTCGATTCGGTGAGGACGCTGCGCTCGCCCTCGACGAAGTCGCGAAGGTCGATGATCGGCACGAGATTGCCACGCACGTTCGCGACGCCGAGGAGCCAGCGCCGCGTGCCGGGCACCTGGGTCAGCAGCGGCGGCGTCAGGATTTCGTTGACTTCGGCGATGACGCTGACGAAGTAGCGCACGCCGACGCGAAAGCCGATGCCGCGCCACAGGCCCGGCGCCTCGATCTGCTCCGGCAGGCCCGCCACGTGCGCGAGGCTGCGCCGTTCGTAGTCGGCAAGGACTTCGAACGGCGTTCCCACGAAGTGGTCGGCGGCAATGGCCATGTCAGCTCGGCAGCAGGTCGTTGATCCGCGCGAGGAGGTCCTTCTCGCGCACCGGCTTGGTCATGAAATCCTTCGCGCCCTGGCGCAGGCCCCACACGCGGTCGGCTTCCATCGACTTCGTCGTGATGATGAGGATCGGGATCGACGCGGTCTGCGTGTCGCGCGAAAGATCGCGCGTCGCCTGGAATCCGTTGATGCCCGGCATGATCACGTCCATGATCACGAGGTCGGGCCGCTCGCGCTTGACCAGCGCGATGCCCTGCTCGGCGCTCGGCGCGCTCGAGACGCGATGGCCGCCCTTGGCGAGCATCGTGCTCAGTGCGTGCACGTCGGTCGGTGAATCGTCAATGATGCAAATGTGTGCCATCTCATCCCCTGAAGATCGAATGGCGTCTCGGTCGTTTCCTACTGGACGTGACGCCTTATTGCGCCGAGGAGCTCCTCGCGCGTGAATGGTTTGGTGAGGTACTGCTCGGAACCGACGATGCGGCCGCGCGCCTTGTCGAACAGGCCGTCCTTCGAGGACAGCATGATCACCGGCGTGCCCTTGAACATCTGGTTGTTCTTGATCAGCGCGCAGGTCTGATAGCCGTCGAGGCGCGGCATCATGATGTCGACGAAGATGATCTGCGGCTGCTGGTCGGAGATCTTCGCGAGCGCCTCGAAGCCGTCGGTCGCGGTGACGACCTCGCAGCCTTCCTTGCGCAGCAGCGTCTCGGCGGTCCGGCGGATCGTCTTCGAGTCGTCGATGACCATGACTTTGACGCCGGTCAGGCTGCCCTGTTTCGTGTCATCCACCTCGAACCCCCTGCTACCGACTGCTTGAAACGGATTACCGGCATGCGAAAAGCATGCCGCGATCGCGCAAAACCGTGCCGCGGAATGCGCCTTCCCGGCACGTGAGAAACCGCCACCTGGCGTGATCCGGCCTTCTTAATCAAAACTTAGCGAAGCGTCAAGTTGTTCTCGTAAGCTCTCGAAAAGCAACGAGAACCGGCGCTCGTTTTGCATGTCCCACCCAACGCCGAGTGTAGTACAGGGAACCCCTCATTGCTGCGACGACGGT
>CALFNI010000305.1 GCA_937902695.1 uncultured Rhodanobacteraceae bacterium | reverse complement strand
ACACGCGTTTCCCCGTCCCGAAACCGCCAGAGTGGCGACGCCATGCGTCGCGTCGCGCCGCCAAGTGTAGCCGATGCGCTGCCGCGCGCCGGAGCTCCGCCGTGTCGCGAAACCGCCATCCGCCGCACGCGGCGATCTGGTCTAATCGGCGGCGGCTCGTTCGAGCCTTTGCACACGTTCTCCTTTCACCTCAAACAAGGAGTCTGGAATGCACGCCTCGCTGAAATACGCCGGCGCATTCGCCGCCGTCGTGCTGGTCGGCTCGTTGGCCGTCGCCGCAGGACCCGGCACCGAGACGCGTCACGACAAATACACCGTCAAGGTAACGGGCGGTCTCGCGTTCTCGGAGTTCAAGGGCTATGAAGACTGGCAGCTCGTCTCGGTCAGCCAGAACAACGGCGCGTTCGCGGCGATCCTCGGCAATCCGGTCATGATCGACGCGTTCCGCGCCGGCGGTCCCGGCAACGGCAAGCCGTTCCCGGACGGCGCCAAGATGGCGAAGGTCCATTGGATACCGGGCCCGAGCGCGACGTTTCCGGCCGCGACCGTGCCGCATTCACAGCACGATGTCGATTTCATGGTGAAGGACAGCAAGCGGTTCGCCGACAGCGGCGGCTGGGGCTACGGCGCATTCGAATACGATGCGGCGTCCGATACGTTCAGGCCCGCGACGACGGCCGATTCGCCGCCGCAGGCGAACGATGCGAAATGCGGATTCGCCTGCCACACGCTGGTGAAGAACCGCGATTTCGTCTTCACCGAGTACGCGCATCGCTGATGTCGCGCGCCTTGCGCCGCAACCTTGCGTTGCGGCGCAAGCTCTGGTCGATTCCTCGGGATGACTGGCGCGACGCCGTGCATCGCGGGCGGAACGCCGCGTCCTTGCTGAGGCGGCTCGATCTTTATGTCGATCCCGACGTATCTTTACGGCAATTGAATTTACAGGCCTGCGTGCATTGCCGCAGAGTTTCGAACCATGCCGGAATCCGCGATCACGCTCGCCCGCGTCAGCAAGGTCCCCGAAGTCACGCTGCTCTTCTGGATCCTCAAAATCGCCGCGACGACGCTCGGCGAAACGGCGGGCGACGCCGTATCGATGTCGCTCGGTCTCGGCTACCTGATCGGTACCGTGATCTTCGCGACGGCGTTCGCCATCGCGGTCGCGATCCAGATCCGCGCCGCGCGCTTCCATCCGTTTCTCTACTGGTTCACGATCATCGCGACGACGACGGTCGGCACCACGCTCGCCGATTTCGCCGATCGCTCGCTCGGCATCGGCTACGCCGGCGGCAGCGCGCTGCTCCTCGGCCTGCTCGCAGGCTCGCTGCTCGTCTGGCATCGCATGCTCGGCACGATCGCGGTGACGAGCGTGGCGACGCCGCGCGCCGAGATGTTCTACTGGGTCACGATCATGTTCTCGCAGACGCTCGGTACCGCGCTCGGCGACTGGACGGCCGATTCTGCCGGCCTCGGCTACACGGGCGCGATGCTGATTTTCGGGACCCTGCTCGCGCTGCTCGCGGCGCTGTACTTCTGGACGCGGGTGTCCCGCACGCTGCTGTTCTGGTCGGCGTTCGTGCTGACGCGGCCGCTCGGCGCCGTCGTCGGCGATTTTCTCGACAAGCCGGTCGAGTCGGGCGGCCTTGCGCTGAGCCGATTCGCCGCGTCCGGCGCGCTGCTCGCGCTGATCATCGTGTGCCTCGTCGTGTTCCGCCAGCGGCCCGCGACTGCGACGCACTGAGCCGCCGATTCAGGTTCGATTGCGGCGGCGTCCGCTCGAATCATCGTCGGCACTTCATCGAGGGAGCGCGGTCATGGACAAGAGCGGAACGATCGACGGCGTGAGGTGGAATGCGACGATCGAAGCGACGGCGGGCGGCCAGTTCCGCATTCGCGGGATCGACGTCACCGATCGCAACGGCAAGCGGCTGCCGCGCTACGAGCAGCAGACGGCATCGCACGATGACATCGAAGGCGCCGTCGCCGAGGCCGAGCAGCTCGCGAAATCGATCGCGCGACCGGAGTGACAAGCGTCGGCTGTTGTCGAGTGGAATCGCGGACAAAAAAAGATGCGGACATGCGAATGTCCGCATCCATTGTTTTCGTCAGAGCTACGGCCGTCCGTGGCTTTCGGTCTTCCGTGAAAG
>CALFNI010000304.1 GCA_937902695.1 uncultured Rhodanobacteraceae bacterium | reverse complement strand
AGCCGCGCATGCGGTGGTAGCGGATCAGCGCGTCCATGATCGTCTGCTGGAACGCGTGGCCCATGTGCAGCGTGCCGGTGACGTTCGGCGGCGGCAGCAGGATGCAGTAAGGCTCGCCGCTGCCGGCGGGCGCGAAGGCGCCGTGCGATTCCCAGTGGGCGTACCACCTGGGCTCGATGGCGTGTGGTTCGAAGCTTTTTTCCATTGGAAGGCAGGGATTCGGGATTAGGGATTCGGGATTCGCAAGGGAGGAGCTCGTGATCGATTTTGCGAATCCCGAATCCCCAATCCCGGCTCTTTCACATATCGTGTTTGTTGACGTCGAATCCGCGTCGCTTGTACTCGGCCCAGCGCACGCGCGAGCCGTCGCGTTCGGCGGGATCGGCGGCGACGACTTCGAGCACGCGCGCGTAGGCGCCCGGCGCGCATTCGTCGCGAAGGTTGACGACGAGCGGCCGGTCGGCGGTCGAAACGCCGGGCGGCGCGATCACCACGGCGGTGATCGAGTCGTCGTCGTCGCCGGCGAGCTGATGCGGGATGAAGGAGTTCTCGTCGAACTCCCAGAGCCTCTCGTCGAGCGCTTCGGCCTGCTCGGGCGAGCGGGCGAGGATCAGCGTCGGCTGCTCGGCGGCGTACGCCTTCCTGACCAGCTCGCAGACGAGCAGCAGCGGATCGTCGCGAAAGCGCGGCTTGTCGATGAGGTAGAAGTCGGCCCGCGTCATCGTCTCAGCCCGGTGCCGGCATCGAGCCGGAGAGATACATCATCGTCGCCGCACCGACCGCGCTGGTCAGGGCGCAGGCGAGCACGATCGCGAAGAAGCTCGCGATCGCCGGCAGGCGATGCCCGGCCGGGCGCGTCTTGTAGAGGTAATACGGCACGAACACGATCGCGGCCATGACGATGCCGATGTTGAGCCACATCGGCCGGCGGATGTCGAGCTCGGCCGCGTCGAGCGTCAGCCAGCGAAAGCCGATGATCAGCATCGCCAGGCTGCCGACGAACGTGAGCCCGCTCGAGCTCTGCAGCTGCAGCGCCGCATCGACGATGCCGAGCACGAGCGAGGCGCCGATCAGCGTCGTCAGCGCGATGCGCTTGTGCCGGCGGTAGTCCGTCGCCGCCTGCGTCACGCCGAGCGATCGATCAGGTACTGCGTCAGCATCGGCACCGGACGGCCGGTCGCGAGGCCCTTGCGTCCCTCGTCCCACGCCGTGCCGGCGATGTCGAGATGCGCCCAGCGCGCGCCGTTGACGAAGCGCGAGAGGAAGCAGGCGGCCGTGATCGCGCCGGCGTACTTGCCGCCGATGTTCGCGACGTCGGCGAAGCCCGATTCGAGCTGCTGCTGGTAGTCGTCCCAGAGCGGCAGGCGCCAGGCGCGATCCATCGTCTCGTTGCCCGCCTTGAGGAGCTCGTCGGCGAGCGCGTCGTCCTTCGTCATCAGGCCCGACGCGTGCTTGCCGAGCGCGACGACGCAGGCGCCGGTGAGCGTCGCGGCGTCGATGATGACCTGCGGGTCGAACTTCTGCGCATAGGTCAGCGCGTCGCAGAGGATCAGGCGCCCTTCGGCGTCCGTATTGAGGACCTCGATCGTGAGGCCCGACATGCTGGTCAGGATGTCGCTCGGCCGGTAGGCGTTGCCGTCCGGCATGTTCTCGACGGCCGGGACGATGCAGACGATGTTGAGCGGGAGCTTCAACTCGACCGCCGCGACGAACGTGCCGAGCACGCCGGCGCCGCCGCACATGTCGAACTTCATCTCCTCCATGCCGGCGCCGGGCTTCAGCGATATGCCGCCCGAGTCGAAAGTGATGCCCTTGCCGACCAGCGCGTAGGGCTTTTCCTTGTCCTTGCCGCCGTTCCAGCGCAGCACGACGAGCCTGGGCGCATTGGCCGAGCCCTGCGAGACGCCGAGCAGCGAGCCCATGCCGAGCTTCTGCATCGCGTCGCGATCGAGCACTTCGAGCGTGACGCCCGGGTGCTCGTCGGCGATCTTCTTGGCCTGGTCGGCGACATAGGCCGGATTGCAGATGTTCGGCGGCAGGTTGCCGAGCTCGCGCGCGAAACGCACGCCCTTGGCGATCGCGGCGGCTTCGGTGAGCGCGCGAAGCGTCTTCGGATCGTTCGCCGCCGCGACGAACGCCAGCGATTCGAGCGACGGCGTCTTCGGCTTTTCCTTCGGCTTGAACGTCGCCGTGTAGCGGTACGCCTGCGCGTCCGCGGCGAGCGCCGCCGTGCGGAGCTTCCAGGCCGTGTCCTTGCCGGGCACGTCGACGTCGGTCAGGAACGACAGGGCCGAGTCGATCGGCATCGACTTCAGTGCGCGGGCCGATTCGGTGACCGCGCGGTAGTACGCGGCGGCGTCGAGCTTCTTCTGCTCGCCGAGCCCGGCCAGCACGACGCGCGGCGAGACGATGTTGGGCAGGTGGAAGAGCGCGGCGACGCTGCCGGCCTTGCCGTTCGCGTCGCTCGACTCCAGCAGGCGCGTCAAGGCGCCGCCGGATCGCTCGTCGATGCGCAGCGCGGAGGGGGTCAGCGAGCGGTCTTCATAGACGCCGACGACGATCGAGGGAACCGCGGCGGCCTCCGGCGCGTCGG
This sequence comes from uncultured Rhodanobacteraceae bacterium, assembly GCA_937902695.1. GTDB lineage: Bacteria > Pseudomonadota > Gammaproteobacteria > Xanthomonadales > Rhodanobacteraceae > Dokdonella_A. Next base: position 1,008 of record CALFNI010000304.1, on the reverse strand, counting down.
CGGCGATACTGAACTTCAGGGTCATTTTGCGTTCCAGCAGACTTCGGATGAGCGCCGCCGGCGCAGGTAGACTTCGGGATCGGCTGCGCCAGCGGAAATATGAAGTCCGACATTTTACGGCAAACCCCCGAGGATGCGCGAAAACCGGTCATGCGCTGGTATTCGGACCTGCGTCTTCGCATCGTCGACCGCTATCTCCTGCGCGAGCTCGGTTCGAACTTCCTCGCCGCGACGTTCATCCTGCTGCTGATCGTCGTCGGCACGGCCGTCGCCGATCTCCTGGCGAAGATCGCGCGCGGCCGCATTCCGGCCGATCTCCTCTTTACGCTGATTGCGCTGCGCAGCGTCGATGCGCTGACGGTGCTGATGCCGCTCGCGGCGTTCCTCGGCGTGCTGCTCGCATATGGGCGGCTCTGGCGCGACAGCGAGATGGCGGTGCTGCAATCGTCGGGGCTCGATCTCGGCGGCGTCGCCCGGCCGCTCGCGCTGCTGATCGTGCCGACGATGATCCTGCTGGCGACGATCTCGTTCTGGCTCGCGCCGGCCGCCGTCAGGCTGTCGCAGACGCTGCTCGAGGAGGCGAACCGATCGCTGATCATCGCGGGCCTCGAGCCCGGACGCTTCATCGAGCTTCCCGGCAAGGACGGCGAGATCTATGTCGGCGAGATGTCGTCCGACGGCACGCAGTTCAAGCGCATGTTCGTCGAGAACGAGCGCCTCATCGACGATGCGAACAACAAGGACAACGGCAAGACGCGCATCGACGTCATCACGGCCACGCACGGCTATCTCTATCACGACGCGGACGGTGTCGGGCGCTACCTCGCGCTTCTCGACGGGTTCCGCGTCGAAGGCACGCTGGGCCAGGACGATTACCGCCTGATGCGCTTCGCGCGCAACGACATCAAGCTGCCCGACAACGAGAACGACGACAACGACACCGCCGCGAAGCGCTCGGCGCCGACGCGGGTGCTGTTCCGCAACGCCGACGATCCGGTCATGCGCGCC
>CALFNI010000303.1 GCA_937902695.1 uncultured Rhodanobacteraceae bacterium | reverse complement strand
GGCCGGCGGGAACGAAAACGTGACGCCCGGAAAGCGCTTGGGCAACTCCTCGCGGAGCTTCTTGACGTAGTCGGCCGTCGGCGCATGGCCTTGCCTGAGCGCGATCTGGATGTCCCCGTCCTGCTCGCCGACGACGCCGGTATTGTTGTACGTGAGATTGATGCTCGAGATCGACAGGCCGATGTTGTCGACCAGCGCCTCGATCTCCTGCGGCGGGATGATCTCGCGGACGACCTTCTGCACGTCGGCGAACTTGTTGGCCGCCTCCTCGACGCGCGTGCCGACCTGCGTGCGCACGTGCATGAGGATCTGGCCGCCGTCGACCGACGGGAAGAAGTTGCGGCCGAGAAACGGCACCAGCGCGAACGAGCCGAACACGAACGCGAGGAAGCACGCGACGAACACGCGGCGATCGGCGACCGCGAGCGTAAGGATCCGGTGATAGACATCGCGCAGGCGCAGGAAATTGCGCTCGAACGCACGCTGGAAGTTGACGAGCGGATTGCGCGAGCGCGGCTCGCCTTCGTGGTTCTCCGCTTCGTGCTTGTGCAGGAGGTAGTTCGCCATCGTCGGCACCAGCGTGCGCGACAGGACGAACGAGCACGCCATCGCGAACATGACGGCTTCGGCCATCGGCACGAACAGGAAGCGCGCTACGCCTTCGAGGAAGAACATCGGCACGAACACGATGCAGATGCAGAGCAGCGATACGAACGCCGGCGTCACGATCTGCGCGGCGCCGTCGAGGATCGCCGTGCGCACGTCCTTGCCCTGCTCGAGATGCCAGTTGATGTTTTCGATCGTCACCGTCGCGTCGTCGACGAGGATGCCGACCGCGAGCGCGAGGCCGCCGAGCGTCATGATGTTGAGCGTCTCGCCGAACAGCGCCAGCAGCGAAATCGCGCCGAGCACGGACAGCGGAATCGAGATCGCGATGATCACCGTCGAACGCCAGCTGCCGAGGAACAGCAGGATCATGATGCTGGTCAGCGCGGCCGCGATGACGCCCTCGAACGCGACGCCCTTGATCGCGGCGCGGACGAACAGCGACTGATCGTTGATCGGCGTGATCTTGAGGTTGTCCGGAAGCTGCGGCTTGATCTCGGCGAGTTTTTGCTTGACGCCGGCGACGATGTCGAGCGTCGAGGTCGCGCCGTTCTTGAGGATCGACATCAGCACGGAGCGCGCGCCGCCGACGTGGACGATGTTGGTCTGCGGCGCGTTGCCGTCGCGCACGTTGGCCACGTCGCGGATGTAGACCGTCGCGCCGTTGACGACCTTGATCGGCAGGTCGCCGAGATCGCTGATCGCGCTCGGCGCATTGTTGAGCTGCACCGTGTACTCGAACTCGCCGATCTTCTGCGTGCCGACCGGCGTGATGAGGTTCTGCGCGGCGAGCGCGCTCGCGATGTCCTGCCCCGAAAGGCCGCGTGCCGCGAGCGCGTTCGGATCGATGTCGATCTGCACCTGCCGCGACTTGCCGCCGAACGGATACGGAATCGCCGCGCCCGGCACCGTGACGAGGCGCGTGCGCACGGTGTTGAGGCCGAGGTCGGCGAGGTTCTGCTCGGTGAGGCCTTCGCCGGAGAGCGCCAGTTGCAGGATCGGCACCGTCGAGGCGTTGTAGTTGAGGATCAGCGGCGGCGTCGTGCCGGCCGGCATCTGCTTCAGCACGGTCTGCGAGACCGCGGTCACCTGCGCGTTCGCGGTCGCGACGTCGACGCCGGGCTGGAAGAAGATCTTGACGATGCCGAATCCGCGGTACGAGTTCGCCTCGATGTGCTCGATGTCGTTGACGGTCGTCGTCAGCACGCGCTCGTACAGCGTCGTGATGCGTCCCGCCATCTCGTCCGGCGGCAGGCCCGTATACGTGAACGCGGCCGCGATGACCGGAATGCGGATGTCCGGAAAGATGTCGGTCGGCGTGCGCAGCGCCGCCAGGGGACCGACGATGAGGATCAGGAGCGCCAGCACGACGAACGTGTACGGGCGATCCAACGCGATGCGGACTATCCCATTCATGCGCGGATTCGGGCGGGGGCGGTGGTGCGGCGCATCAAGGTATGTGCGGTGCAGGGCCAAGCCAATAGGCCGCACATGAAGAAAACTTCATCTGTTCGTGGAGCCATTCGGCCCGGCCGGCGCACGCATCGGTTCGGCGCAGCTTTCGCAGACAGCCCGCTTTCGGTGCCGGGCCTTCGCGACCCCGGCGTCGCGCAGCCGATGCCGTCAGCGCGACGGCGCGATCGCCTCGGCCCAGCAATCGACCGTGATCCGCGCGCCGCCGGCCGCGTCGTCGTCGATGCGGAGATGGAATCCATGCAGCCGCACGATCGCCGAGACGATGCTGAGGCCGAGCCCATAGCCCTGCGCCGGCGTCTCGCGGCCGCACTCGCTGCGATAGAAGCGCTGCAGCACCGCTTCGCGCTCGCCGCTCGGGATGCCGGGACCGCTGTCGGTGATTTCGACGCGCGGGCCCCTGGCCTCGCACGATGCGCGCACCGATACCGTGCCGCCGCGAGGCGTGAACTTGATCGCATTCGCGACGAGATTGCTGAATGCTTCGAAGAGGAGATGCCGGTCGCCGTGCACGTCGAGGTGCGCGGGCGCCTCCAGCGCGAATGCGATCGCGCCGTCCTCGGCGAGCGGCGCGTAGAGCTCGTGCACTTCGCCGAGGATCTCGCCGACATCGATGTTCGCGAAGCCGCTGCGGCGGCGCAGGTCCTCGAGCTCGGAGATGCGCAGCAGGGCGCGGAAACGTTCGAGCAGCGAATCGACGTCGGCGATGCGCAGCCCGAGATTCGGATAAAGAGGGTCCGCCCCCTGGTCGCGGCAGTCGCGTTGCCGCAGCCGCGAGTCGATGTTGCCGCTGCCGAGGCCACGGGCGATGCGTCCGGCGAGGTCGAGCTCCTCGAGCGTGCCCGACGGGCTCGCGAGTACGCCGACCTCGGCGCCGCGGCCCCGTCGCCCT
>CALFNI010000302.1 GCA_937902695.1 uncultured Rhodanobacteraceae bacterium | reverse complement strand
ACCGGCAGCTTGCGCGCATGGTCGCCGAAGCAGGCCTTGATCGCGTTCACCTCGGCGATGTCGCCGACTCCGGTCGAGGTCGCGTGCGCGTTGACGTATCCGATCTCGTCGGCGTTCGCGCGCGCATCGGCGAGCGCGATGCTCATCGAGCGGCGCGCGCCGTCGCCGTCTTCCGGCGGCGAGGTCATGTGGAACGCATCGCCGCTCATGCCGAATCCGACCAGCTCGCAGTAGACGCGTGCGCCGCGCTTCCTCGCATGCTCGTAGTCCTCGATGACCAGCACGCCGGCGCCGTCGGACAACACGAATCCGTCGCGATCGCGATCCCACGGGCGACTGGCCTTTTCCGGCGCGTCGTTGCGGGTCGACATCGCGCGCGCGGAGCAGAAGCCGCCGACCGCGGTGCCCACGGTCGCGTATTCGGCGCCGCCGGCGACCATGACGTCGGCATCGCCGTACTGGATCATGCGCATCGCCAGGCCGATGTTGTGGGTGCCGGTCGTGCACGCGGTGACGCAGGCGATGTTCGGCCCCTTCAGCCCGAGCATGATCGACAGGTTGCCCGACGCCATGTTGATGATCGAACTCGGCACGAAGAACGGCGAGATCTTGCGCTGGCCGCTCTCGTGATAGGTGATCGCGGTCCGTTCGATCGTCGCGATGCCGCCGATGCCGGCGCCGACCGCGACGCCGATGCGTTCCTCGTCGTGCTCGTGCGGATGCAGGCCCGCGTCGGCGAGCGCCTGCACCGACGCCGCGACGCCGTAGTGGATGAACGGATCCATCTTCTTGACGTCTTTCGCCGCGACGTACTGCGCCGGATCGAAGTTGCGCACCTCGCAGGCGATGCGCGTCGGGCACGTCGACGCGTCGAAATGCGTGATCGGCCCTATGCCGCTCTTGCCGGCCTTGATGTTCGCCCACGCGGTCGCGACGTCGTTGCCAACGGGGCTGACGATGCCGAGACCGGTGACGACGACGCGTCGCTTGCTCATATGCGCTTCAACTCACAACCCAGAAAAACAAAAAGCTGCGCCCCGGAGGCGCAGCTTCTGCCGTCGATCGCGTGAAACTCAAGCCTTGACGTGAGCCTTGATGTAGTCGATCGCCTGCTGCACCGTCGTGATCTTCTCGGCTTCCTCGTCGGGGATCTCGCACTCGAACTCCTCTTCGAGTGCCATGACCAGCTCGACGGTATCGAGCGAGTCCGCGCCGAGGTCATCCACGAACGAAGCATTCGGCGTGACCTCGTCTTCCTTCACGCCCAGCTGCTCGACGACGATCTTCTTGACGCGTTCTTCGATAGTGCTCATTTGCCTTGATACCTCCCGATGGGGAACACGAGCGGCCGACGGCGTGCGTCGTGGGACGCCCGGGGGCCCTTAAAAAGAGGCGGCATTGTATCGGGGCTGCGGTTCAGGAGCTAGGGCCCCTTCGGAACAAGGGGTTAGAGGTGACGGAAGCGGCGCCGCCGCTCGAAACCGGACGCGGCAATGAGCGTCGGCGCGCCGCCTCGCTCTCAAGGCATGTACATGCCGCCGTTGACGTGCAGCGTTTCGCCGGTGATGTACGCCGCCGCCGGCGAGGCGAGAAAGGCAACCGCCTTGGCGATGTCCTGCGGCGCGCCGAGCCGGCCTAGCGCGATCTGCGTGAGGAGCGCGGTGCGCTGCGCTTCGGGCAATGCGCGCGTCATGTCGGTGTCGATGAAGCCCGGCGCGACGACGTTGACCGTGATGCCGCGCGAGCCGATCTCGCGCGCAAGCGATTTGGAGAACGCGATGATGCCGGCCTTCGCCGCGGCGTAGTTCGACTGCCCGGCGTTGCCGGTGACGCCGATCACCGATGCGATGCTGATGATGCGGCCCTTGCGCGCCTTCATCATGCCGCGCATGACCGCCTTCGACGTGCGGTAGACCGACGAGAGGTTCGTATCGAGGATCGCCTGCCAGTCTTCCTCCTTCATGCGCATCAGGAGCTGATCGCGCGTGATGCCGGCATTGTTGACGAGGATCGAGACGCCGCCGTGTTCCCTGGCGATCTCGTCGACGAGCGCTTCGATCGCGGCGCCGACGGTGACGTCGAGCGGTCGTCCCATTCCGCCATGCGGCGCGAGCCGCTCGCCGATTGCCGCCGCGCCCGATGCGGTTGTCGCGGTGCCGATGACTTTCGCGCCGAGCGCGGCCAGCTCGTCCGCGATTGCGGCGCCGATGCCGCGGCTCGCGCCGGTGACGAGCGCTACTTCTCCGGCCAGGGGCTTTTCCATTGGCATCGCCTTCGCGTCGGGTCCGAGGGCGCGCACGTTACACAGGCGGGCGGCGAACGTCCATGCGCCCGGCGGCAGCGTTGCGCCGGTTGCGAGCGGCCGGGGCGAATCGTGCGCCGCGAACTCTAGCCGCGCAGATCCTGCAGCGTCGAATCGAACTCGCCCGGCGTGCCGAGCGAACGCGCTTCCACCGACTTGTCGATGCGCTTGACCAGCCCCGCGAGCACCTTGCCGGGCCCGCATTCGACGACGTGCGTCGCGCCGGCCTTCGCGAGCACGCCGACGCATTGCGTCCAGCGCACCGGCAGGTACAGCTGCCGCGCGAGCGCATCGCGGATCGCCGCGACGCCGGTGTGCACCGACGCATCGACGTTCTGCACGATCGGGATCGACGGCGTCTTCCATTCGTACGCGCTCATCGCCTCGACGAGCCGGTTCGCGGCCTCGCGCATCAGCGGCGTGTGCGAGGGCACGCTGACGGCGAGCTTCACGACCTTGCGCACGCCGCGTGCGGTCAGCGCCGCCAGGGCACGATCGATGGCGTCGGCATGACCGCCGATCACGATCTGTCCCGGCGAGTTGTAGTTCGCCGGCACGACCACGCGATCGCCCGCCACCTCGCGGCAGACCTCTTCGACGAGCGCGTCCTCGGCGCCGAGCACGGCTGCCATCGCGCCCTCGCCCTCGGGCGCTGCTTCCTGCATCGCCTGGCCGCGGATGCGCACGAGATGCGCGGCGTCGGCAAGCGACAGCGTGCCGGCCGCGACGAGCGCGGTGTATTCGCCGAGGCTGTGGCCCGCAAGCCGCGCCGGCCGCGGGCCGCCGGCTTCGAGCCAGGCGCGCCACACGGCGACGCCGGCCGCGAGCAGCGCGGGCTGCGTGTATTCGGTGCGGTTGAGCATCTGCTCGGGACCGCCCTGCGAGAGCGCCCAGAGGTCGACGGACGCGCCATCAGACGCTTCGGCGAACGTCTGGCGGACACCCGGATGCAGCTCGGAAAGCTCGGCCAGCATGCCGATCGATTGCGAGCCCTGGCCGGGGAAGACGAAAGCGAGGTTTGCGTGCGTGTCAGCCATGTCGTGGCCTCGTTATTCTTCGTCGTTCCCGCGCAAGCGGGAACCTAGCGGCGCTGCTCCAGCCGCCGAAGGCGCCGGGTCCCCGCCTTCGCGGGGACGACGAGCTGATGTCATCGTGCGCTCGCGCGCGTACTCAGTACTTCAACAACGCCGAGGACCATGTAAACCCACCACCGAACGCCTCGAGCAAAACCGTCTGTCCGCGCTGGATCCTGCCCGAGCGCACGGCTTCGTCGAGTGCGAGCGGCACGGAACCCGACGACGTGTTGCCGTGCCGGTCGACGGTGACGACGACGCGATCCATCGACAGCTTCAGGCGCTTCGCGGTCGCCTCGATGATGCGCAGGTTCGCCTGGTGCGGAATCAGCCAGTCGACATCCGATTCGTGCATGTTCGCAGCGTCCAGCGTCTCGCCGACGATGCGGTCGAGCGTCTTCACGGCGACCTTGAACACTTCGTTGCCGGTCATCATGACGCGGATGCCGTGGTTCGGCTCGTCGTCGCGGAAGCCGGCCGAGACGCCGACCGGGTTGTAGAGGAGGTGCTTGTAGCCGCCGTCGGCATGGAGCTTCGTGGTGATGATGCCGGGCTCGCTCGACGGCTCCAGCACGACCGCGCCGGCGCCGTCGCCGAAGAGGACGCAGGTGGAGCGGTCGGTCCAGTCGATCATGCGCGACAGCGTCTCGGAGCCGACGACGAGCGCCTTCTTCGCCTGCCCGCTGCGGATGAACTGGTCGGCGATGCCGAGCGCGTAGAGGAAGCCCGAGCAGGCCGCGTTGACGTCGAATGCCGCGCAGCCGTTCGCGCCGAGGCGATGCTGCAGCAGGCACGCGGTGGACGGAAAGATGAGATCCGGCGTCGTCGTGCCGAGCACGATCAGATCGAGCTCGCTGGCCTTGACGCCGGCCGCGTCGAGCGCGTGCGTCGCCGCGTAGAACGCCAGATCGCCGGTCGTCTCGCCGTCGGCGGCGCGCCGCCGCTCGCGGATGCCGGTGCGCGAGGCGATCCACTCGTCGGTCGTATCGACGACCTTCTCCAGATCGGCGTTGGTAACGACCTTTTCCGGCAAATAGCTGCCGGTGCCGGCGATGCGTGAGTAGATCAGAGGAAATCTCCCGGCAACGAAGCGTCGCGGCGCGCCGCTCCCACCACACAATGTAGGAGCGGGGTCAGCCGCGATTCAAGCCCGCGAAACGTGGTGCGGGAGGATCAATCCTCGTCCTGCGCCGGCGACTTCGTCTCGATGACCTTCTTGCCGCGGTAGTAGCCGTCCTTCGTCACGTGATGGCGAAGGTGCACCTCGCCCGACGTGGGATCGGTCGAGAGCTGCCTGGCGGACAGCGCATCGTGGGCGCGGCGCATACCGCGGCGGGAGGGGGATTTGCGACTCTTGGCGACTGCCATGACCTGAGCTCCAGTGAATCTTGAGTCTTTCGTTGCGGACGTGGCGTCCGCGGGCTTGCGGCCGTCACGGCCGATGAAACGGTTCTAACGCTTCTTCCTGAGCGTGCCGAGCGCGGCGAACGGATTCGGTTCGCTCTCCTCGACCGCGCCTTCGTCGTGCCATTCGAGCGGCGCGCCGGGTTTCAGCGGCACCACCGGCAGCGCGAGTATCAATTCGTCCTCGATCACGTCGGCGAGACTCAGCTCTCCATCCGGGATCAGCAGCGGTTCGTAGCCAGGCGGCAGTGCCGCCTCCTCGCTCTCCTCGCCGATCAGGCCGAGCCGCTGGTCGACATGCACCGGCTCCCGATAGGCTTCGAGCGTCCTCTGACAGGTCAGCGGCAGATCGGCATCGACGCGCACCGCGAGATAGGCGACGCCCAGCTCGTCCTTGCCGAACTCCAGCTCGTAGCTCGCCTCGCCCTCGACAGCCGCAAGGCTCTCGCGCAACCGTCGAAACGATGCGAGCGGCAGCTTGCCTGCGAAGAAGCGCCGCGCTTGCACCATGCGCGACGCATCCACGCGTTCGGGCAGGGCGACTGACATGGGCGCGCGATGGTAGGTTTTGACCCCTCCGCTGTCAACCGAACGGCCGATCCAGGGCTGGTTTGCCGCAGTACATGAACGCGCTGCAGACTAGCACCGATACGCTGGAGGGGCGCCTTCAGCCGCGATCCATGCCTCTTCGGAGGAGCTCGCGGCAGAAGCCGCTCCCGCGAAACAGGAGTCGCCCTTGATCTACGCGATCGCGACCATCGTAGCGGCTGCACTGATCCTCGCCGGATTCTGGCTCCGCGAACGCCAGCTCCGGCGCCGTCCGGCGCTGCTTGCCGCGATCATGGACGAGGCCGACGCGCTCGAATCGGAGTTGCACGAGTGCCGGGCGCGCCTTCGCGAGATCCCGCCGCTCGTCACGGCGCTGCCGCCGTCGGCGCAGCTTTCGGCGCGCGCGACGCTGGTCGCCGAGCCGCAGGTGCAGGCGGCGCTCCGCGATCTCCTCGCGCACCGGCTCTGGCTCAAGGAAAACGCAGCCACCGCGACGATCGCCGAACTCGAATCGGCGCGCGGCGCGCTCGCGGGCGCGAAATCGGCCCTCGCCGGGCAGCTGGAGCGGCTCGCTGCGGTCCGCGGCGAGCTTGAAGCCGCGCGCGCCGCCCAAGCCGTTCGCGCCACGGACGCGCAGTCCTGAGCGCCCCGAATCCACGCATCGTGCTCGCCTCGACCTCGCGCTACCGGCGCGAGCTGCTGGCGCGTCTCGTCGCCGATTTCGACGTCGTCGCCCCCGACGTCGACGAGACGCCCGGTGCCGGGGAAACCCCCGCCGCGCTGGCGGCGCGCCTCGCCGAAGCGAAGGCCCGCGCCGTCGCGGCAGGCGCGCCCGGTGCGCTCGTCATCGGCAGCGACCAGGTCGCCGAGCTCGACGGCCGCCCGATCGGCAAGCCCGGGACGCCCGAACGCGCGCGCGCGCAGCTCGCCGCGAGCGCCGGCCGCACGGTCGTCTTCCATACGGCGGTCTGCCTCGTCGATACGCGATCGGGAGCGGTCAACGCCGCAATCGACCGCACCGAGGTCGTGTTCCGGCCGCTCTCGGCGGACGAGATCGCCCGCTACGTCGAGCGCGACAATCCGCTCGACGCCGCCGGCGGCTTCAAGGCCGAGGGCGCCGGCATCGCGCTGTTCGAGCGCATCGAATCGACCGACCCGACCGCGCTGATCGGCCTGCCGCTGATCCTGCTCTCGCGCCTGCTGCGGGGCGCAGGATTCACGCTGCCTTGGCAGCCCGGCGCCTGAAAATGGCCGCTCAGGGGTTTCGGCCGCCGAAACGCGACGGGTTTACGGGCGCTGCGGCGGCGCGCGGCTAGACTCCTGCCGGGCGTGCCACAGAACCGGCACGTCCCGACACGGGTCTTCGCATGTCCATGTTCGAACCATCGACCGACC
>CALFNI010000301.1 GCA_937902695.1 uncultured Rhodanobacteraceae bacterium | reverse complement strand
CGCCGCCGCGGCGACGCGGACTACAAGAGCGCGACGCGCGACGTCGAAAAGCTGCTCGGCGAGCTCAAGAAGGAAAAGGTCGACGGCGTCATCGTCGACCTGCGCAACAACGGCGGCGGCTCGCTTGCCGAAGCGACGGACCTCACGGGCCTCTTCATCGACAAGGGTCCGGTCGTGCAGGTGCGCAACGCCACCGGCCAGGTCGAGGAAGAGGAAGACCCGCATCCCGGCATGGCCTGGGACGGCCCGCTCGCGGTGCTCGTCAATCGCGCCTCGGCGTCGGCGTCGGAGATCTTCGCCGCCGCGATCCAGGATTACGGCCGCGGCGTCATCGTCGGCGAGCCGACGTTCGGCAAGGGCACCGTGCAGAACCTCGTCGACCTCGACGAAGTCGCGCACAACGAAAAGCCCGAGTACGGCGAAGTCAAGATGACGATCGCGCAGTTCTTCCGCGTCAACGGCGGCTCGACGCAGCTGCGCGGCGTGACGCCCGACATCAGCTTCCCGCTGACCGTCGATGCAACGGAGTTCGGCGAGTCGAGCTACGACAACGCGCTGCCGTGGACGTCGATCGCACCCGCGCACTATCAGCCGGCGGCCGATCTGAAGCCGATCGTGCCGATGCTCGTCGAGCGCCACGATGCGCGCGTGAAGACGAATCTCGAATGGCAGAACTTCGCCGCCGAAATCGCCGACGCGCGCGCGATGCGCGCCGAGAAGACCGTTTCGCTCAACGAGGAAGCGCGCAAGAAGCAGCGCGACGAGGAAGAAGCCAAGCGCAAGGCGCGCGAGAGCGCGAGCGCGACGCCGTCGGCCGATCCTGCGCACAAGACGCAGCAGAAGATCATGCAGGACACCAAGAGCGACAACCCGAAGGCGACGACGCAGCAGCCGAACGCCACGGCCGAAAACGGCGGCGCCGCGGACGACGACGGCCTCCAGCCCGACGAGCGCGGCATCGAGAACGACATCAAGCGCGAGCAGGCGGCCAAGGAAAAGCGCGACGTCGTCCTCGACGAAGCGGCGCACATCCTCGCCGACGAGATCTCGCTGATCCGCACCGATACGAAGCTCGCCTCGCGCGTGCTGCCGCGCGGCGTGGTGATGCCGGCCGAGGTCGACTGACGCAGGCTGGCCGGCCCATCGGGCGATAGAGCGCCGCGACCCGCGAAAGTGGGCGCGGCGATTTTATTTTGTAAACTTGTTCGCAATGCCCGGCGCGCGCGTCCGGCATCGTTCTCCATAGGGCCATGGGAGGCCGTCGCATGAACCGCCTTGCGCGTGTGCTGTCGCTTGCTGCGATGGAGCTCTTGATCGCACTGTCGCTCGCGCCCGCTCCGTCGGATGCGGCCGCGAATTGGTCGTTCGTGCCGCCGGCAGCCGCGCGTCGCGGTCTGGACGTCGGCGATCTCGACGGCGACGGCATCGACGAGCTCGTGATCGACTCCGTCGCCGCCGACGCAGGCTGGCCGAGTCCGCCGCATGCCGTGGCCGTGTGGGCGTATTCGGCGAACGCAGCCGAAAACGGGCTCACGGAAACCGCCGCGCGCATGGAGCGCGAGCCCGTTCAGGTTCTCGTCGTGCACGATGCGCCCGGTTTTCCCGGCGCGTCGGTCCTCGTCGAGGGCAGCGTCCAGACGCATCTTCTGAGAGGCTCCGATCTCACCGATGCCGCGACGTATCCCGCGTGCGACGGGCCGATCTTCTACGCCGGTGATCTCGAAGGCGATGGCCGGCTCGAGGGCATCGTCGGCCTCTATCAGGCCATTGAAATCTGCGACGTCGCGACGGGGATGGCGCTCCGCTGGATCAACAGCGATGCGAACACGTCCGATATCGATGTCGGACAACTCGACGAGGATCCGGCGCTCGAGATCGTGACCGGCGGAAATCCGCTTCGCGTATTCGATGCGGCCTCGCTCGAAATCGAGTGGTCGTATCCCGGCGGCGTCGGTTCGCGTCCGAGCGTCGATGCGGCCGCTGCAGGCGCCGATGCGCGCTTCGCGTTCCGCGGCGTATCCGGCGAGGGCATCCTCGTCGCGACGCATCCGCTGCGCGTCGACCATGCGATTGCCGCGCCGGCGAACGATTTTCCGATCGCGTACGAGCTCGTCGACACCGACGGCGACGGCAGCAGCGAGCTGCTGCGCGTCGAGGATGGCGGCTACAAGGCGCTCGACGTGCTGGAGCCGCAAACGGGCCAGCTCATCTATTCGATCGAGAATCCGCAGCCGAGTCTGGGCGGTACCGGTCGCGTGTCGCTCGCGAGGGGCGCGAGTGGCGCAACGAATCGGCTGGTCTGGCTCGATGGGCAAAGCGCCGGCTGGCCATCGCCGAGCAGTCTCTTCAGCGTCGAAGCGCGACTCGGCGCGGTGCCGGACGTGCAAGGCCCCGAATCGGATTTCGCGATGGCGGTCGGCGATGTCGACGGCGACGGCGCCGACGAGGTGGTCATGTCGAGCATCACAGGCGCCTCGACGACCCTGGCGAAATTGCGCGTACTCGATCGCACGACGGGTGCCGAGAAATGGACAGCTTACGGCGACGAGACGCAGCAGCCGCCGGTCGTCGCGATCGCCAGCACCGGCACGGCTCTCCCGCCGCGGATCTTCCTGACCGAAGGCACGAAGATCGCCGTGTTCGACGGCGTCACCCGCGCCGAGCTGTATACGATGGACGCGCAGAATCCGGCGCTGCAGTTTCTTGATCTCTTTCTTCTGCGTGCAGCCGACGTCGACGCGGACGGCCGCGACGATCTCGTCGCCGCGGACATCGGCATGGGCATCTACGTGCTCGATCCCGCGACGGCGGCAGTCAAGTGGCACCCCGCGTTGTTCGACGAGGAAGTGCGCGACGTCCAGGTCGTTCCGCGCGGGACCGGCGTGCCGTCGGATCTTCTGATCGTGCAGGCGCGCCACGTCGCGCTCTGGTCCGGCGCAGCGCGTGCCGCGCTATGGTCAGCGGTGCTGCCGGACAACACGGAGTTCGACGATCCGATCGTCGCGACCTACGTCGCGCAAGGCATGTATGGTCCGGAGATCGTCGTCGGCGCGCGTCATGAGCTCATCGCCTACGACGCGGAAAACGGAAATTTCGTTCGCGACGCACCGCTCCTCGATCTCTTCTTTTCCGGCGTCACGATGCTGGCGGCGCCGAGCGGTCGCACCGACCGGTTGCTCGTGAACGAGTACGACGGGCTCGAGTTCGTCGATTCGCTCCGCGGCGGTGGAGGATCGTTTCTCACGGTGGCGGGCTCGCGCGCCGGCATGGGAAACTCGGCATTCATCGTCGCCGACCCGGTCAGCGGACGGCATGACGTCATCGTCGCCACCGACGGCGGCATCGTTCGACGCTCGCTCGTCGATCGCGACGAGCTCTTCGCCGGCGACTTCGAGGCACACTGAGGCGCCCATCCCATGGAAAAAGTCCGACTTGCCGCGCGTCTCCTCGCCGCGACGCTCGCAATCTTCGCGTCCACCGCCGATGCCGATCCGCCTTCGGCCCACTATTGCGAAATCGCCATCGACTTCAGCATCGACGGCAAGCCGGTCGCCGCGCCGAACACGATCGTCGCGTTCGGCCAGGAAGCCGAGGTCACGATCGGCAATCCCGACGATCACGCCTGGCGGTTCCGCATTCTCGTCGATGAGCCCGCCGTCGTGCGGCGCGTGAACGTGATTCCGGTGGGCATCGCGCTCGACGAGATCGCGAACGGCGATGCGTATCCGAAGGCCTCGCCGCAGCTCAAGGCCGTGCCGGGCCAGCGCGCGGATATCGAAACGATCTTCGGCGACGGCGACGGGCGGCGCGCGCATCTCGCGGTCGTCGTGATGCCGCGAACGGATGCAGACATCGAGGCGCTGCGCGCAAACGCCGCGGACGGCGACACGCCCTGATCAGCTCGACGCGTGCTCGATCGGCAATCGCGACAGCGTCGCGACGAGCTGCGCTTGCCTCGACATGCCTGTCTTCGCCAGCACCGCCTTGAGCTGCGAGCGCGCCGTTTCGAGGCTGACGCCGCGGTGCTGCGCATAGGCGTCGATCGTGCGCCCGGAAATGAGCCAGTTCGTCACGGACGCTTCCGCACGCGTGAGGCCGAACATCTGCGAAAGCCAGTGATCGGGAATCGCGTGCGGGCGCGTCGATTCGTTCATCGCGAGGAGCACGGTCTGCTGTGGCCATGGCCCTTGCCACTCCGCCGGGCATAACGGCAGGACGACTGCCGTGATGGCCGGGCGCGCGTCGCAGTCGCGCAATTGCAATGCCGCGCTCGCGTTGCGGCAGGCCTGCGCGACGGCCCTGCGCAACGCCTCGTTCGATTCGGCGTCCACGAGCGCGAGCGGCAAGGGCGCCATCGTCTTGAACAACGAAGGCATCGTCAGGATGCGCTTGGCCGTCGCATTCGCGAACAGCACTTGGATGCGCCGGTCGAGCAGCGCGAGCCCCGTGCTCAGCGCATCGATCGCCCTGGTGCCGAGGCGATCTCGCGATGTCGCGTCGACGATCGTCTCTTGCGGGTCGTTGCAGATCGCGTCGTGCGCGTTGCGTTCGCCATCCACCAGCATCGTATCCTGCATTGCGCGTGGCCGCGTCCATGCGCATGAGAGCGCTCGAGGCACCCCACGGGTCCGTAGTAGTTACGAAATCGGCACCTGAAACGGACAGCCGTTCGATTGCGCGCAGGCGTCGGGGCACGCATCCCCCAAACGGGTGATTACAGCGCCGAGGCGACAGATGACGATGCGGACTCGTCATCGAGGGCCGGGCCATGAGAAGTCGTCTTACGATTGCTGCGTTCGTTGTCGCGCTGACGGGTCTCAGCAACTGGCCGGCACCGGCGCCGGCCTCGCCCGGCGTGTTGCGTGCGCTGCCCCTGCTTTCGCTCGCGGACACAGCGAACGTCCCGCTCCCGCCCAAGCCGTTCACGCTCCCGGCGCAGCCGATCGTCGCGGCGAGCTCCGACGGCTACCTGCCCTCGTCGTGGACGGTGACGCCGAAGGGCGATCTCGCCTTCACGCTGCCGCTGGCGGTGCCGCCGGGGCGGGCCGGCATGGCGCCGTCGCTTGCGCTGGGCTATGCGAGCGGGAGCGGCAACGGCCTCGTCGGCGTCGGCTGGTCGGTGACGGGGTTCTCGACGATCGCGCGCGGCGGGCGGGTGTTGGCGCGCGATGGCGCCACCGATGGGGTGGACTACAGCGTGCGCGACCGCTTCTACCTCGACGGCCAGGAGCTCGTCGGCGTCACCGCGACGCCCTACGGCGGCAACGGCGCGGAGTACCGCACCGCGACGGACACCTTCGTGCGCGTGCACTCGACGAGCAGCCAGGCGCTCGATCCCAAGGGCCCCGAAGCGTTCATCGTCGAGCTCGGCGACGGCCGCGTGCGGACCTACGCGCCGGTGACGGGCGAGCAGGTCACCTTCGACAATGCGAACAAGGTATTCGCGCACGGCCCGGTGCGCGTCGAGTGGCGCATCGTGGCCGAGCAGGATGCGCACGGCAACGCGATCGAGTACGAGTACCAGGACACTCAAGGCCCGGGCGGCACGAACGCGGGCGACTACTGGGTCGAGTTTGTGCCGAGCGCGATCCGTTACACGGCGAACCTCACGAACGGCGTGCCGACACACGGCTTGCAGGATCTGCCGCAGCGCGCCGTCGTGTTCGAGTACGAGCCGCGCCCGGACGTCACGCGCGGCTGGGTCGCGGGCGTGCAACGCCAGCGCAGCCTGCGCCTGAAGACGATCCGCATGGACGCGCCGAACCCGACGGCGACGGGCGAGGTCTGGCGCTACACGCTCGACTACACGCAAGGCGGCAGCCAGCGCAGCCTCCTATCGTCGGTCGAGCGCTGCGAGAACGCGGGCGGCTGCCTCTGGGCCAAGACGTTCGGCTACACGCCCTCGACGACGGGCGCGGTGTTCCAGGCGGGCGCCGCGCTCGCCGCGCCGATCGCCAAGGCCGATTACGACCTCACCGCCGTCGCCGCGCCCGACGGCGAAGTGCCGACGCTGCAGCTCCTCGATCTCAACGGCGATGCGGCGAGCGATCTGATGTTCGGCCCGGGCGCGACGCACCCGTGGGAGTTGAAGTACTACGGCGCGCCGTTCGATGTGTGGGTGCCGGACGGCAAGTGGCTCGGCACGAGTCACACGCTCTGGTTATCGGCGCGCGATCCGAACGGCACGCTCGTGCCGTTCGCACAAAGCCAGACGCTCGCACGCGATGAGGACCCGCTGGCGACCGCGACCTATGGCCACGTACGCCTCGATGCGGCGACGGGCGTCGATGTCGACGGCGACGGCCACGACGAACTCGTCGCGCTGATCGACAACGAAGGCAGCCACGAGGTCAATGTCGATCCGAACCTGCCGCCGCTCTATTACTGCAGCTACGCAACGCTGGCGTGGACGGGCGCCGCGTTCGTGCACACCCAGGTTACGCCGTGCACGGTGCTCGGCAAGACCAACGGCAACTTCCAGTACTTCCTGCCGGACGAGTTCCCGACCTACGCCGATCTCGACGGCGACGGCCTGCCGGATCGCGCGTGGCTCTACAACACGGCCGGCTGGATCGGCTCGAACAACCCGAACGACAAGGTCCAGTACGAGTACGACCCGGCCTGGCAGGTGGCGCTGAACACGCCGGCGACGCCCGGCAAGTTCCAGATGCCGGTCAAGTTCCCCACGTCCCAGGCGAGCCCCGCCGT
>CALFNI010000300.1 GCA_937902695.1 uncultured Rhodanobacteraceae bacterium | reverse complement strand
GCAGGCCGGCCACGCCGGCGCCGATCACCAGCACCTTCGACGGCCGGATCGTGCCGGCCGCGGTCGTCAGCATCGGAAAGAACTTCGGAGCGACCTCTGCCGCTATGAGCACGGCCTTGTAGCCGGCGACCGCGGCCTGCGACGACAGGACGTCCATGGCCTGCGCGCGCGTCGTCCGCGGCAGGAGCTCCATCGCGAACGAGGTGATCCTGCGATCGCGAAGCGCCTTCGTGCGCTCGGGCGAAAGGTGCGGCTGGAGGTTGCCAACGACGATCGCGCCTTCCCGCAGCGCGCCGATCTGCGCGGGCGTCGGCGGCTGCACGACGAGCAGCACGTCGGCGCGCGCAAGCGCGCCCTGCTGGTCGGTGGTCTCGCAGCCGGCGAAGGCTGCGTCGGAGAAATAGGCCGATTCGCCGGCACCGCGTTCGAGAACGACATCGGCGCCGCGCGCCTTCAGCTTCTTCGCGACTTCAGGCGTCACCGCGACGCGGCGCTCTCCCGCCGCCGTCTCGCGCACTACCGCCACGGCCACCGGCATGTCGTCTCCCGGATTCGCTCTTCAAGCCGCATCGTAGCGGAACGCCGCGAACGCGGTAAACCGCGCGGCGCAGCAATGTGCGACGGCCGCCAGGGCCGGCGCTGGTAAACTGGCGCGCAACCCTCACGTTCCGCTCCCATGTCCCTCGATGTCCTGAACCAGCGCCGCTCGGTGCCCTCGCGCCAGCTCGGCGAGCCCGGCCCCGACGAGGCGCAGCTGCGCGAGCTGCTGACTGCCGCGATCCGCGTGCCCGATCATGGCAAGCTCGCGCCGTGGCGCCTCGTGCTGATCCGCGGCGATGCGCGCGCGCGGCTCGGCGCCGCGCTCGCCGCGATGCATCTTCGCCACGAGCCCGACGCGCCGCCGTCGGTGATCGAAAAGGATCGCAGCCGGTTCGCGCATGCGCCGCTGATCGTCGCTGTCGTCGCCCGCATCGAGGAAGACCACCCGAAGATTCCGGCGCAGGAACAACTGCTGTCGGCCGGGCTCGTCGCGTACAACCTCCTGCTGGGCGCGCAATCGCTCGGTTTCGGCGCGCAATGGCTGACCGGCTGGGCCGCCTACGATCGCGAGGCGGCCGCGCTGCTCGGGCTCGCGGCCAACGAGCGCATCGTCGCGTTCGTGCACATCGGCAGCGCGCGCGAGCCTGCGCCCGAGCGCACGCGTCCCGCGCTCGAGCCGCTCCTCAGCGAGTGGCGATGAGCGAGATGCGCACCGCGCATCTCGTCGACGGCAGCCTCTATGTCTGCCGCGCCTATTTCGCACCGATGCCGGACGTCGCCGGCGCCGACGGCGCCTCGGTCCTCGCGGTGCACGGCTTCACGCGATTCCTGCTCGACCTGCTCGAACGCACGCGGCCTTCGCATATTGCGGTCGCGTTCGACGAATCGCTGACGACATCGTTCCGCAACGCGATCTATCCCGAATACAAGGCGCACCGCGAACCCGCTCCGCCGGAGCTGATGCGCCAGTTCGGCTTGTGCAAGGACGTCGCCGCCGCGCTCGGCGTCAAGGTGCTGGCCGATGCGCAGTACGAGGCCGACGACCTGATCGGCAGCGCGCTGATCGCGCTGCGCATGGAGGGCTTTCGTGGCGTGATCGTCTCGGCCGACAAGGATTTCGGACAGCTCATCGGCGAGCACGACGAGCAGTGGGATCCGCAGCGCAACCAGCGCTGGGATGCGCACGGCGTCAAGGCGCGCCTCGGCGTCAGGCCAGACCAGGTCGCAGACTACCTCGCGCTGACCGGCGACAGCGTCGACAACATCCCGGGCGTGCCCGGCATCGGGCCGAAAACCGCGGCGATCCTGCTGCATCACTACGATACGCTCGAGGCATTGCTCGAACGCGCCGAGGAAGTCGCATTCCTGCGCACGCGCGGCGCGGCGGCGGCTTCGATGAAGCTGCGCGAGCATGCCGAAAGCGCGCGCCTTTCGAAGCTCCTGAGCGCGATCTCGCTGGATGCGCCGGTGCCGCTTTCGTCCGTCGACTACGCGCGCGGCGCGATCGATGCGGCGGCGATCGACGCGCTGTTCGATTCGCTCAAGCTCGGCCCGTTGACGCGGGCGCGCGTGCGCGCGCTCGCCGGCAGCGACGCGCCGGCGTCAGCCGCCTGAGGGTTTCGCGTCAGACGGATTCGTCGACCGGGCGCCGCCTTCGACATTCTTGAAGAGATCGCTCTTCGGCGCCGCCGGCCGCATGCCCATCCGCTGCTTGACCTCGCCGGCGGTCGGGATCGGCACGATCGCATTGCCGATGCCGCTCTCGTTCCACGCGAAGCGCATGTTGCTCTTGAAGATGCGTGTCGCCTCGAGCTTCGAATCGTCCTTGACGACGCCATACGCGTCGTAGTCGTTCTTCTGGCTGTTCGCGACGAAATACAGCGAATCCCCGTCGGTCGTGCCGTAGGTCGGCAGGCCGAACGCGGCGTTCTCGACGTCGAGCGGCATCGCCTTGACGATCTTGCGGCCGTCCTTGTCGAGCGTGAGGCGCATGATGCGCTTGGGCGACATGCCGTTCTCGATGACGACGAGCGCGCCGTCGTACCAGTAGACGCCGTCGATGCCGCCGAGCACGAGCGTGTCGGCGGAGTAG
>CALFNI010000299.1 GCA_937902695.1 uncultured Rhodanobacteraceae bacterium | reverse complement strand
GGCGACGCGAAGACCGCGGCGGCCATGCGCCTGCAGCTCGCCGGGCGCCCATGATCGCCACGCGCGCGTGAGCCGCTTGCAGGCCGGCGACCGCGAAACGCTGATCATCGGCGCGGGGCCGGCCGGCCTCGCCGTCGGCGCCGCGCTGCGCCGCGCGGGCGCTCCGTTCGAGATCGTCGAGCGCGGCGACGCCGTCGGCGCGTCGTGGCGGCGGCATTACGATCGCCTGCATCTGCATACGCCGAAGGAGCATTCCGCACTGCCCTTCGTGCCGTTTCCGGCATCGGCGCCGCGCTATCCGTCGCGCGACGACGTCATCGCCTATCTCGAAGATTACGCGCGAGCGTTCGATCTCGCACCGACGTTCGGCGTCGACGTCGAGCGGTGCGAGCGCGGCGACGACGATCGCTGGCAGGTGCACACGAACCGCGGCGTCCGGCGCGCGCGCCATCTTGTCGTCGCCAGCGGATTCAGCCGCGTGCCGCGCCGCATCTCGTGGCCCGGGCTCGACGCATTCGCAGGCCCGGTGCTGCACAGCGCCGAGTACGCGAACGGCGACCGCTTCCGCGGACAGCGCGTGCTCGTCGTCGGTTTCGGAAACTCCGGTGCCGAGATCGCGCTCGATCTTGCCGAGCACCGCGCCGACAGCACGGTGTCGATCCGCGGCGCGGTCAACGTCGTGCCGCGCGACATCCTCGGCGTGCCGATCACCCATCTCGGCCGCGCCGGCGGCGTGCTGCCGCTCACGGTCGCGGACCGCATCAACAGGGTGATCGTGCGCCTCGCGCTCGGCAACCTCGACCAGTACGGACTTCGCAAGCGCAGCGACGGCCCGCTCGCCGAGATCGTGCGCACGCGCCAGATCCCGGTCGTCGACGTCGGCACGCTCGGTGCGATCCGTGCCGGGCGCATCGCCGTGCGGCCGGCGATCGATTCCTCGATGCACGAAGCCGTGCGCTTCGCGGACGGTCGCGTCGAGACGTTCCATGCGATCGTGCTGGCGACCGGCTACGACACAGGACTCGATGCGTTGTTCGGCAACGCCGCATCGCTGCTCGATGACGACGGGCGACCTCACGTTGCGGACGACAAGGCGGCAAGCGGACTCTACTTCTGCGGCTTCCGGATCGTGCCCGCGGGGCTCCTCGGCGAGATCGCGCGCGAAGCGCCGCGCATCGCCGCGAAGATCGTCGCCGCGTGAATCCGGGCGCGATAACCTCAGCTGATGGCGCCATGCAAGACTTTCATTGGCGAGGCGGCTGCGCACTGCCCTAAGCTGATTTGCGCGAATATCAGGAGCGGGTTCGACAGGCGGCACCTCGCGGCGCCGGCGCGGGGACGTCTGCGCCTTTTGATCGGCGGACGGTTGCAGGAAAACGAACGGAGCGATCATGCGACAGCGGCATGTGCGGGGCGGACTGGCATGCTTGAAGGGGGCGTTGATCGCCGCGGCCGTGATCCCGTCAGGCGCGCGCGCGGCGGACGGCGATCTCGATCCCGCATTCGGCTCGGGCGGCATCACGCTGATGGGGCCCGTCGGCGAATCGTCACCGGGCGCTCCGAGGCCTGCCGTGCAACCGGACGGCAAGGTCGTCTTCTGCACGCCGCTCTTGGCCGGCGGCTCGGGACTCGACTTCTTCATTACGCGCCTCGACGCCGACGGATCGTTCGATACGACCTTCAACTTCGACGGCAAGGTCACCGTCGATTTCGACGGTGGCGCCGACGAATGCGTCAATGTTGCGATCCAGGCCGACGGCAAGATCGTCGCGGTGGGCATATCGCGAGGAACCGGCACGGGTTCGACAGCCGATTTCGCCGTCGTGCGGCTCGACGCGGACGGTTCGCTCGATCCGACGTTCGGCGGCGGCACCGGCAAGACGACGATCGCATTCGATCTCGGCGGCGACAACGACGACCAGGCCTTGTCGGTCGCGCTCCAGCCGGACGGAAAGATCGTCGTCGCGGGCTCGGCGAACGCCGGCGCGAACGGATACGTGTTCGCCGTGGCGCGCCTGCTGACGGACGGCTCGCGCGACACAGGCTTCAACGCGAGCGGACGCGTAACGATACCTTTCGGCACGCCGTCGGCGCCCCTTGACGCCACGGCGTTCTCGGTGGCAATCGACAACGCCGGGCGCATCATTCTCGGCGGCGATGCCGGGAATGCGCAGAGCTCGAACGATTTCGCGCTCGCGCGCCTTCTGCCGGACGGTGCGCTCGATGGCACGCTGGATGCCGACGGCCGCGTCACCATCGCGTTCGATATCGGCGCGACGAGGAACGACTCGGCGATTCAAACGATCGTGCGGCGCGACGGAAAAATCGTCATGGCGGGCTATGCCGACGCCGGATCGGGCTCGACCTCGAACATGGATTTCGCCGTCGCGCGGCTGCAGGAGGACGGCTCGCCCGATCCAGCATTCGGGGTCGGCGGCAAGGTAGTCGTGCCGATCGACGTCGGCGGCAGCCAGAACGATATCGGGACCGGCGTCGTCGAGGATGAGGCCGGGCGGCTCGTCATCGTCGGGAGCTCGGCGCTCGCCGCGTCCAGCCAAGGCGTCACCGCCGTGCGCCTTCGTTCCGACGGCACGCTCGATCCGACGTTTGGGATACTGGGGAAGAAAATCGTCGGGATCGAGGGCACTTTCGCTCTCGCCTCCGGTGTCGCCCTGCAAGGCACGCAGCTCATCGTCGGCGGGCAACTCACGAGCGGCTCAGACTTCGATGATTTCCTGGCCCGCCTCCAGGTCGACCTGCTCTTCGCCGACGGCTTCGAGTAGCGCGCGATCGCGCATCGCCTAGCGTGCCTGCTGCGCCCTGAACACGCGGCGCAGATCCGGCGATACGACGTCGACGTCGCGCCGCTTCTGCATGAATGCGAGCTGGCCTTCGGGCAGATCGCAGTTTCGCGAGAGCGTCGTCGCTGCGCCGGCCGTCGTCGCCGTCGCATCCTGCACGTGCACGACCACCGCGAGCGTATCGCCAAGCGGCGCCAGCGCGTCGCAGACGCGGTCGACCATCGCCATCGTGCGGTTGGAGGCGCCGTCGACCATCACGGCGAGGTTCGCGGCATCGAGCCAGATCGCCGCGCGTACGCCGGGCAGCGGCCGAACGGCGGCGCGCGCGGCTTCTCGATCGATGGGCCGCGTGACGTCCTGCACGCGGGCCGAGCGCATGAGGTCGTGCGCGATCGCCTCGACATGCGTCTTCGCGCCCTCGGCGTCGCCGGTCAGCGCATCGACGCGAGCGGCTGCGATGTGCGCGGCCGTCACGACCGGATTCAGCGGCCGGCCGGCCTGTTGCGGTCGCGCGGCCCCGGCCGCGCGCTCGCGAAACGGCGCATACCCGAGCGCGACCAGCACGAACACGACTACGATCGCGAGGTGCGCGATCGCGCGCGGCCACCGCAAACCGCCAGCAGCGGATTCGTCTACCCTTCCCATCGTCGCCCCCATTCGGCGTCCATGGCGCGAGATAGCAACTAAGGTGCCAAGTGGACAAGTGCAGCGTGTAGGAAATCTCCTACACGGGCCCCGTATCCTGCGGAACCTGCGCGCTTCTTGACGCGGCGCTCACATGTCTGGCGATGTGCCGCACGAATGAAAAAGACCGGGCCCGCGCCGCCGGCGATCCGGTCGCCGGCGGCGCGAGGCCCGGTCCTCGGGGCGCGACGGGCTCAACCCTCGTACGCCGCGTCCGCGCCGGCACGCGCGACACGCTTGCGCGTGAACGGAAGCAGCGCCGGCACTTCCTTGCGGTATTCGCGGTACGCCTGGCCGAGGCTCTGCATGAGGTCGTGCTCCTCGAGCTGGATCGCGATCAGGATGTATGCCGTCGTCGCCAGCGCGAACACGAAGTGCGTCAGCGTCATCACCGGCGTCGCCCAGAACGCGAACAGCCAGCCGACATAGAGCGGATGCCGCACGAGCTTGTACGGGCCGGGCTTGCGGAAGCCGACGTGCGTATACGGCTTGCCGACGAGATGGAGCCACACCTGACGCAAGCCGAACAGATCGAAATGGTTGATCAGGAACGTCGAGACGAGCACGAGCAGGAATCCGAACGCGCACAGGCCATACAGCACCGCGACCGAGAACGGGTCGACGATCGACCACACGACGCCGCCGAGCGGACGCCAGAACACGAACAGCACGATAAGCGCGAGGCTCGAGAAGAGCACATACGTGCTGCGTTCGGCGGGTTCCGGAACGAAGCGCGTCCACCAGCGCTTGAACGCCGGTCGCGCCATCACGCTGTGCTGGATCGCGAAGAGGGCCAGCAGCGCGAGATCGGTGAGGAAGCTGCCGACGAAGTCGCCGTCGGCAGGGCCGTCGATCGAGCGCGGCACATAGACATTGCCGACGAACCCGATCGCGTAGAGGTACGTAACGAAGAACACGGCATACGAGGCGATGCCGTAAAGAAACACAAGCGAGCGTTTCAACATGACAGCTGTTTTCTCCATCCATGCAGGATCTGCCGCGGGCGGAATCGCCGGCGGCGCGTGCCGGTTTCAGGGGGAATGGCAGGCTCATCCTAAGAACGCCTTTCGCACTCGAATTGAGACATCGTCGGCATCCTGCGGCGGCGACGCTTGCCGGCTCGCGTCGGTTGTTTCCGCCGCGTTGACGAATGCGCCTGCACGGTCATCGCATACGAACTTTCCTGGGCGCCGTCGTGGCGTTTCGCCGGCACCGGCTTCATTCGGCGCGTGGAACGTGAGACCCGCCGTTGTCGGTCTTCGAGGCGCTCGTGCCCGGAGGCCGGCATCGCGCCTGCGCGGTGCTGTCCAGATGGCGCAGCGTCGAACGTCACCTGTCCGGCGGCGCACAATAAGACCGCCGACGACCCACGATGGAGACCTCGGATGCAATATCTCTTTCTTCTCTACGCAAACGAAGGCGGCTGGGATCAGCTGACCGACACCCAGAAGCAGCAAGGCATGGCGGCCTACACCGCGTACACGCAGGCGCTGCGCAAGGAAGGCGTGCTGGTCGGCTCGAACCGCCTGCAGCCGATCGCCGCCGCGACGACCGTTCGCGTCGCCGACGGCAAATCGCAGGTGCTCGACGGCCCCTACGCCGACACGAAGGAACAGCTCGGCGGCTATTACCTCGTCGACGTGCCCGACCTCGACGCGGCGCTGGCATGGGCTGCGCGGTGTCCCGGCGCGGGCCACGGCACGGTCGAAGTGCGGCCGGTCTGGCCGACGCAAAACGGCTGAGCTTGCGGACGCGCGGCGGCGGATCATGACGAAAGCGAACGGCGACGGGCGCGCGCGCGAAGCCGCCGAAGCGGTCGCGCGCCGCAGCTACGGCAAGCTCGTCGCGTTCCTCGCCGCGCGCACGCGCGATGTCGCGGCAGCCGAGGACGCGCTGTCCGAAGCATTCGCCGCGGCGCTCGCGGAGTGGCCGGTCAAAGGCGCACCGGCGAATCCGGAGGCATGGCTCATGACCGTCGCGCGTCGGCGTCTGATCGACGGCGCGCGCCACGTCCGCGTGCACGACGACGCGTCGGACAGTTTGCGCACGATCGCCGAGGGTCTTCACGCCGCCGCCGGCAACGATGCGATTCCCGATCAGCGCCTCGCGCTCCTCTTCGCGTGCGCGCATCCGGCCATCGACAGCGCGGTCCGCGCTCCGCTGATGCTGCAGGTCGTGCTGGGGCTCGACGCGAAGGCGATCGCGTCGGCGTTCCTGACCTCGCCGGACGCGATGGCCAAGCGGCTCGTGCGCGCCAAGCGGAAGATCCGCGAAGCCGGCATTCCGTTCCGCGTGCCCGAACGCGAGGAATTGCCCGCACGCATCGACACCGTGCTCGACGCGATCTACGCCGCGTTCGCCGAAGGCTGGACCGATCCCGCGGGCACGGATGCCGCGCGGCGCGATCTCGCCGCCGAAGCGCTGTTCCTCGCGCGCCTCGCGGCCGAGCTCCTGCCTGAGGAAGCCGAGGCGCTCGGCCTGCTGGCGCTCGTGCTGTACGCCGAATCGCGGCGATCCGCGCGGCGCGACGCGTCGGGCGATTTCGTGCCGCTCGACGCGCAGGATCCGCTCGCCTGGGACATCGCGGCGATCGCGGAAGCCGAGGCGCTGCTTCGCCGCGCATGCGCGCTCGGGACGATCGGGCGCTACCAGCTCGAGGCGGCGCTGCAGTCCGCGCACGTGGCGCGGCGCCGGAGCGGACGCGCAGACTGGCCGGCCGTCGTCGCGCTGTACGATGCGCTCTTCGCGCTGACGCGCTCGCCGGTTGTGCAGATCAACCGCGCGCTCGCGATCGCCGAAACGCAGGGTACAGACGCCGCGATCGCCGCGCTGCCCGATGTCGACACGGACGAACGCCTGCGGCGCTACCAGCCATACTGGGCCGCTCGTGCGGAGCTTCTCGCGCGAAACGGCGCGAACGGGCAGGCGCACGAAGCGTTCGAGCTCGCGATCGGCCTCGAGCGCGACGACGCGATCCGGCGTTTCCTGCAACGGCGGCAGGCTGCGCTCGCGGTAGCGCGCCCGCGCGACGGCTCCGGGTGAGTTGTCGCCGACGCTGCATCCGCAGTTTGCCGCGCTTCCATGTGCCGGCGCGCTCGCACGAACAAAGCGTGCAGATCTTCAAGGACGCGGCCGCGCCATCGAACGGGCGCGCTACATCATGCGGCTAGGCGACCCATCCGGCGAGCACGAGCAGCGCGAGCACGGCGAGCCAGGCCATCAGGATGCGGCGCAGCGCACGCCGCGCGTCGGCAAGCTCGTTGAGCGGATCGTTGACATCGGATGCGTAGCCGTCGCCGGCGACGACGTCGGCGTCGACTCCAGCGCGCGCGAGCGCGCCGAGGAAACCGAGATCGAGCGTGAAATAGCCCTGGCCGTGCGCGACGTGATATTCGCGCCAGGTATGAAGCACCGCGTCGAACTCGGTGACGAGAGCGAGCGTCAGCGCCACCAGGTGCGCGGGCGCCCAGTCGAGAATGCGCGCCGTGCGTTCGAGCACTTCATGCTGATCGGCGTCGACGCCGTCGGCGAACGCGCTGTTGCGCGCGGCAAGCTGGATCATGCGATAGCCGAGCGCGCCGGCGGGCCCGAGCAGCACGAACCAGAAGAGGACGCCGAACCAGCGCGACAGCGCCGAGCGGAAAGCGGCCTCGACGAGCGCGTTCGCTTCGAGCGGGAGCGGCAGATCGGCGGGGTCGGGCCGCAGGGCCTGCGCCGCCGCAAGACGCTGGTCGCGATCGGGCGCCTTCAGCACGGCATCGATGTCGGCGTCGAGCTCGCGCGGACCCCAGCAGAAGAAAAGAACGATCACGGCGAACGCGAACAGCGGAAGGCCGAACAGCACGTGATCGAGCGCGCTCTGGATCAGGACGCAGAGCAGGAACACCAGCACCGGCAGCAGCAGCGCGGGCCGCGCAGCGGTCGCGCCATGGCCGCGCCAGCGTGCCAGCCAGATCCTGAGCCATGAGAAATCGCGCAGGCGCGCGAGATCGGGCACGGCGCGCGATGCCGCCAGCACGAGCACTATCGCCAACAGTAGCTTCGCCATCGCTTCGGGTCGCCGCGCGCGGGGTTGCGGCGATTGTAGCCGACGAGGATGGGAGCGCTGAACGCCTCCACGGAGCGAGATCGGCTGCGCGACCCGCCCCCGGTACTCGGGGGCGAACGATCTTGACCCGCCCCTTTCGGGGCGGCATCCGTATATTTACCGATGCGTCGAGCGGCGCCGGCCGCGGCGCTAGCGCGCGGCGTCGATCAGCGCGCGGAGCTCGACGCCGGCGTTCTCGCGAAGCCAGTGCTCGATCAGCCGGAAGGACACCGAGAGCGGCGGCGAAAGTCCGAGCGTGCGCTCGGCGAGGCCGCGGACGATCTCGTCGGCGGTGAACCAGCGCGCCTCGGCGAGCTCGCCGCCGAGCCTGATCGCGGGATCGACCGCCTCGGCCGTGAAGCCGACCATCAGCGACGCCGGAAACGGCCACGGCTGCGAGGAGTGGTACGCGCATTCGCCGACGCGAACGCCGGCTTCCTCGAACACTTCGCGGCGCACGGTGTCCTCGAGCGATTCGCCCGGCTCGACGAACCCGGCGAGCGTCGAGAAGCGCCTCTCCGGCCACGTTGCCTGGCGGCCGAGCAGGCAGGCATCGCCGTGCGAGACGATGACGATCATCGCGGGATCGACGCGCGGGAAATGCTCGATCGCGCAGTCCGGATTCGTGCAGCGCGCCCGATGGCCCGCCGTGACGACGACGGCCGGCGCGCCGCAGACCGAGCAGAAACGCGTGCGCGACTGCCAGTGCGAAAGCGCGCGCGCGTACGCGAAGAGGCCCGCCTCGAAGGCCTGGAGGCGCGTGCCGGCGCTGCGCAGGTCGATGAAGTCGCCGCCGAGCTCCGCGGCGACGCGCGCGGCGTCCCTGCCTTCGGCGTTGAGCGCGAAGAACGGGCCGGCCTCGTCGGCGCCGAGATAGCTCGGCGTCGCCGACGGCAGCAGCGCGGCGCGCTCCTCGGCGAGGATCACGCGGAGCGCATCGATCTCGCGCTGCGCGAGCGCGTGGCCTTCGGCACCGAGCAGGAGGAAGCGCGCGCGCGGATCGGCGAGCTGCGCGGCGATCCATTCGGCATCGTCGCGTTGCTCGGCGTTGCGATCGAGCGCGAGGCCGGAGAAGACATTTTCAGATCGCGGATGCATGGCGCCATTTTAGCAGCGCGCGGCGCCGCGCTTGCGGCCGTTTGCTCTTGTGAAAGGGGCGGCCCCGGATGGCGGCATCCTGACTACGCCGCCCGCGTCAGGCAACGCACGCGCCCGAACGGCCGCGACCGCGGCGATCAGCGTCGATCGCCGCTCATATCGAGAACGACGAGCCGCATCCGCAGGTGGTCTTCGCGTTCGGATTGCGGATCACGAACTGCGCGCCGCTCAGCGATTCGGAATAGTCGATTTCGGCGCCGGCGAGGTACTGCAGGCTCAGCGGATCGACGAGCAGCGTGACGCCTTCCTTGTCGACCGCGAAATCGTCTTCGGCGCGCGCCTCGTCGAACGTGAAGCCGTACTGGAAGCCCGAGCAGCCGCCGCCGGAGATGTAGACGCGCAGCTTGAGCGCCGGATTGCCCTCCTCGGCGATGAGCTCGCGCACCTTCAGCGCGGCCGCGTCCGAGAAGGCGAGCGGCGCTTCGGGCGCGTCGAGATAGGTCGGCGTGGCGGTTTCGTTCATCGTCGTACGCAAGGCGGATCCGTGGAACATCGTGGCCGCTGCACGCTCTTTCAAGCCTCGGCGGCGACGAGATCGGGCGGCGGCAGCTGGCGCGGCGCGTCCGGCTGATAGACCATCTTGCCGTTGATCTGCGCGCCGGCGGCCATTTCGAGCGTCTTGTAGTAGACGTTGCCCTCGATGCGCGCGCCCGCGGCGAGCTCGAGCCGCTCGCCGACGACGATGTCGCCCTGCACCAGTCCGTTGATCACCGCGTTCGACGCGCGGATCTCGCCGACCACGCGGCCCTTGTCCGAGAGCGTGAGCACCGCGTCGGCGCCATCGGCGCTGACCGCGCCCTCGATGCGGCCGTCCAGATGCAGCCCGCCCGTGAACGCGACATCGCCGCGGATCACGGTGCCCTCGGCGATCAATGTCGTGATCGGCGCCACCGCGACGCCGTTTCCGTTGCGCTTGCCGTTACCGAACATCGTCGCCCTCCTCGCCCTTGATCGCATCGCTCCAGGCGAAATCCTGCTCGACATGGCCGCCGTCGCCGTCGGCCTTCACGCGCACGCGGTTCGCCTGGAATCCCCCCGGCAGCATGATGGTACCGTTCACCTGCTGAAAATATTTGAAGCCGTACTCGATCCCGGCAGGATTCTGGCCCTGCGTCAGCGCCGCCCAGTCGAGCGTGGCGAGCTTGCCGTTCTCGACGCCCTCGATCGAGAGCGACACGTGGCCCTTCGTATCCTGGCCGCGCTTGAAGTTCTGCGTCAGCGTCGCGACGAAATTCCACGCCTGCGAATCGCCGACGCGGCGCACCTTCAGCACGTGCACGGCGAGCCCTTCGCGCTTGCCGCCGCCGACGAGGCGCCCGTAAAAGGCCAGATCCGAACGGAGCGATTCGATTTCCTCCTCGCGATCGCGCAACGTGTCGCGCAGGTCGCCGACCGCGGCCTTCGCGATCTGCTCGGAACGCTCGAGCATCGCGATGCGCCCCTTCAGGGCCTCGGTATCCTTGTCCGCCGCGTCGCCGCGCGAGCGCGAGGCACTCTCGAATCCGTACGAGACGATCGCCGCGGTCGCCGCGGAGGCGACGATCAGCGAAACGATCCAGATCGCACCCGCGAGCATCTGCCCGCGGCGCTGGCGCGCGGGATCGTGCGTACGGACGACAAGCGGCGGCGGAATGCGCGGCATGCGCTCGGGGAAGGATTCTGCAGGGAGGGCGAGGCTTATAGTCGCCGCCCGCCGATGAGGTCAAGCGATTACCATCTGGGCCTTCGCTGACGCCCTTCGCACACGGATTTAACGCATGATCTGGCTCAAGGCCTTCCACATCGTCTTTGTCGTGACGTGGTTCGCGGGTTTGTTCTATCTGCCGCGGCTTCTGGTCTACCACGCCGAAGCGGGCGAACCCGTCGTGCGCGAGCGCCTCAAGGTGATGGAGCGGCGCTTGCTGGCGATGACGCGCATCGGCAGCACGCTGACGGTGGTGTTCGGCGCCGCGACGCTGATCTGGGCTGCGCGATTGAGCCCGCACTATCTCGCGCAGGGCTGGCTGATCGTGAAATTGCTCCTGGTCGGAGGGCTTTTCGGGTATCAGGCGGTGCTTGCGCGACTGGTGGCCGCGTTCGCGCGCGACGAAATCACGAAGTCGAGCAAATGGCTTCGGGTTTTCAATGAAGTGCCGGTGTTGTTCTTGATCGCGATTGTGATTCTTGTGGTCGTGAAGCCGTTCTGATCGCGGCTTCGGGCGGCGTTCCGGAAGTCCAGCCGGATGGCGGCGCCGCGCGCCGCAGATAAACGCCAGGCCGACAGACGGCACCCCGGAACGGATCTCCAAATCGACACGCTCCACCCGACTGGTATAGTCCGGCGAGGGGAATCGAATGCAGACCCGCGATCTCAATATCACGGGCGCGGAACTCAAATCGTTGTTCCTGGCCCAGCTACCGCAGCGCCTGGCGCGGCTCTCGAGCCGCGGCGATCGGCTGCATCGGGAAGGCTGGGACATCAATACGCTGTACCTCCTCGCGGACGACGCCGCATCGCTCGCCCTCGCCTGCCGCGATCTCGACGCCGAGGACCTCGCCGATTCGCTCGACGCGCTCGCGACCGCGGTCCAGCCGCTGTTCGATCCCCCGCGCGTGCCGGACAGCGCCGTCGCCGCGCGCATCGCCACCTTGCTCGACGACATCCGCGAAAAGCGCCTCCCCGTCGCGGCCGAGGCGAGCGCGACGCAGGCCGGCGTCTTCGTGGCCGGCCCCGTTCAGGATCAGGGCTTCCCGCTGCTCGTCACGCCGCCGCCGAACTATTGGCAGCGTTTCGCGGGCCTCGTCGCCCGCGCGCCGATCGCCGAGCCGGCGTTCACGCCGGCGCCGCTGCCCGCATCGGCGATCGCACCCGCGGCCGGCACGCCGGCCGCCGCCGCGCCGACGGCACTGGTCGAATCGACGCCGAACGCGGTGCCGGCGCGCAGCAACGCGCCCGCCCGCAAGATGGCCTACCACCTGACCCGCGGCGAGCCGCCGGCGGCCGAGATCGACCGTTACCTCGCCGAGCAGGGCTACGATCTCAACACGTTCGACGGCAGCGACGAGCTCAAGGAGCTCCTCGTTGCGCTGCCGCCGCACCTCGTCGTCGTCGACGCCGCGTTCGAGATCGCGCTCGACGAAATCGGCGCGCTCGTCAAGCGCGCCCGCGCCGAAGTCAGCGAGCGGATCTGGTTCGTCGCGCTGGCGAGCGATGCCGAGCTCACGAAACGGCTGCGCGCCGTGCGCGCGGGCTGCGATGCATTCATTCCGCAGCCGGCGAAAGCCGACGATGTCCTCGCGCGCATCGGCGAGCTGATCGAAACCGAGCGCTCGAATCCGTACCGCATCATGATCGTCGAGGACGATCGCTCGCAGACGCTGTTCGCCGAATCGATCCTGCGCAAGGCCGGCATGGAGACGCTCGCGATCACCG
>CALFNI010000298.1 GCA_937902695.1 uncultured Rhodanobacteraceae bacterium | reverse complement strand
CGGCAAGCTGCTCGCGACGAGCCTGTTCGCGCTGACGAGCGTGCTGCTCGGCATTGTCGCGTTCTCGATCGTCGGCCGCTTCCTGCCGACCGAAAAGCTCGGCATGAGCCTCGAGATCGGCTTGCGCTTCGGATCGACGGTGCTGCTCGTCATGCTGCCGCTCGTGGTGCTGATCGCGACGCTGCAGACGCTCGCCGCCGCGTTCGCGAAGAGCTTCCGCGAAGCGCAGACCTATCTCTCGCTGCTGATGTTCGTGCCGGCCGTGCCGACGATGATGCTGTCGCTGTTTCCGGTGAAGACCGAGGCCTGGATGTACGCGGTGCCGCTGATGGGCCAGCAGATCGTGATCACGCGGCTGATGCGCGGCGATGCGGTGTCACCGGCGGAGCTTGCGCTTTGCTTCGCGTGCACGGCGGCCGCTGCGCTGGTCGTGTATGCGCTGACCGTTACGATCTATCGCGGCGAGCGTCTGGCGATTTCGACGTAGCACCCGCGCCCGCGCGCAGCCGTGCTACGGACATCGCCTGATGTCCGGGCCTGCGTAGTGCCGCGCCCGCAGCGGATCGCGCCCAAAAAAAAGATCCCGGCTCGCGCCGGGATCGGTTTCCCACCTGGTGTTTCTTAAACCGTCTCGCGCGCCGTCGAGGCTATGGACGGCGCGCGAGGCGGACAGGGCGCATCTTTCTCTGTCAGGTCAGAAGAAGATGATGCCGCCGAGCGAGCCGCCGTACTGCTTGGCTTCCTGGCCGAGGTAGTCCTTCGACCGCGTTTCGCCGACTTCCGCGGCGAGCGTGATGCTGCTCGTCAGCGCGTAGTACAGACCCAGCGTCCCATTCTCGTTCGACTTGAAGCTTGCGTTGAGGGTGTCGTTGTAGACGTTGTTGTCGTCGTTCTTGCTGAGACCGTACGAAAGGCCGACCTTCCACTTCTCGCCGAACTTGTACGTGCCCTGCAGGAGGTAGTTGAGGCCCCTGATGTCGCCTTGGTCGCCGTCGGCGAGGATGCCGATGCCGTCGCCGCTCTCGATGTTGGCGAGGAACGTGAAGCCGCCGCCGCTGATGGACGCGCCAATCTCGCTCGCGAACTCGTCGAAGTCGTCGTCCGGATGGATGATGAAGCTCTGGTTCGGGTTGTTCGGATCAGGCGTCGGCACGAACGACGTCGCGTAGAAGCGCTGCGTCTTCGCGCCGATCCAGACCTTCAGCATGTCGTTCGCGTACTGCAGCTGGGCCTGGACCTGCGGGTAGTTCTTCGAGACGAACGTGCCGGCGTCGACCGGGCTGAAGAGGCCGGCCGTGAACGTGAAGCCGCCGCCGAATACCGGCGAGACGTACGACATCTGGCCGTAGTTCTGCAGGTACGTGTAGCCCGCGCCGAGGTGGTCGAGCGTGACGCGCCCGCGCTGGGTGGCCTGCGTCGGCGCGCCGGCGCCGAGCAGCGTCATGTCGTTCAGGATCGCGTTCGCGCCGAACACGCCGTAGTCGCGGCCGATCTTGAACGTGCCCATCTCGGGCGTGCCTACCGTGAAGAACGCCTGGCGGACGTCGACGTTGGTGTTCGTCGCGACACCGGACGATGTCGCCGCGTGCACCATGATGCCGATCGTGCCGCCGATGTCGAAGCCTTCCTGCTGCGTCTTGAACTTCGTGATCAGGCCGCTCGGA
This sequence comes from uncultured Rhodanobacteraceae bacterium, assembly GCA_937902695.1. Taxonomy (GTDB): domain Bacteria; phylum Pseudomonadota; class Gammaproteobacteria; order Xanthomonadales; family Rhodanobacteraceae; genus Dokdonella_A. The sequence goes on along the minus strand of CALFNI010000298.1, from coordinate 10,439 downwards.
AGCAGGCCGTTGCCGATCGAGGTCTTGTGGTCCTCGCCGGCGCAGCCGAGCGCCTTGCTCGCGAGCGCCGGGCCGCCGACGGCGTCGCCGGAACAGCTGGTCGCGGTGTAGTACGCATTGACGATGCCGCCAACGTCGACCGACCAGTTGTCACCCTGGAGGCCGACTGCGCCGGCCGTGCCGGCGAATGTTGCGGCGACGCCGATTCCCGCTGCCTGCAGCGCCTTGAGCAGCGTGCGGAGTGGGCGTTGAGGGCTCGAACCGGGCAGTGCGCCTTGCTGCTGATGCATGGAAGTGTCCTCCTCCGCTAATGGAGCGGCGTTCTGTCAGCACGTTGTGTGCCACGGAGTTGGATGCTGCGGTGAAGCATCTGGACATCGTTGCAGGGGCTCGCTTCGGGCCTTCCGGTTCCGCGCTGCAACATGCGCCGAGGGGTATTTCCGAGCGCTCGGAGCTGAACGACCGTTATTTTTTCATTACACACTGTCCGCTGTTCTGTTGCCGTTACGGAACAGTGCTCCCATGGCGACCGCTCGAGTCGCGCGCCCTCATGTTTTGAAATTCCTGTCAATTGCCAAAAGTGTGAACTCCATTGCACTTTACAGGGCACAAATTCTAAGATCCGCCCCGGCGAGAGGGAGATCAGCTATGTCCGGGCAGAGTTCGTTGCGTTGCGGCGCGGCCTTGCGTCGCGTGTTGGTTCCGCTGTTCGTTCTTGCGGCGGCTTTTGGGGGATCCATCGTTTCGGCGCAGCAGGCGCCAAAAGGCGTCAGGAATCCTGCGCCGGCACAGACGCAGACCGTCTTCCAGACGATCACGTCGACAGGCCCGCTCAATGCGATCTACATCGGCGAGGATCTCGCCGCGCAGATCGCGCACGTCGGCGACGCGGCGGAAGAAATCTATCCGCCGGGCACGATGCCGGGCGACTACGGCACGTTCCTGCTGATCAACGGCACGCTGTATTCGTCCGACTTCCAGAACCACGGCGGCACGGCGAGCAGCAGCATCGGCACATATACCGCGTTCACTCCGGTCAGCCAGTCGGCGGTGACCGGCGCGGGAACGAGCGCCAGCCCCTACGCGATAACGACCGTCGTCTCGGTCGGCACTACGGGGCTCTCGATCACGCAGGTCGACAGCTACGTCGTCGGACAGGAGACGTACCGCACCGACGTCACCGTCACGAATGCGAGCGGCGCTGCGGTCTCGGCCATCATGTTCCGCGCGTTCGACTGCTATCTCGGCGGATCGGATTCGGGCTACGGCATGGTCAGCGGCACGGGTCCGGGCTGCACGCAGAATCCCAACAACGTGCCGGCCGGACGCATCGAGCAGATCGTCCCGCTCAACGGCGGCAACGACTACTACGAATCGGGCTACGACGCGGTCTGGACATGGATCGGCACGCATGCCGCGTTCCCGAATACGTGCGACTGCACGGTCCTCGAAGACAACGGCTCGGGCATCAGCTGGAACATCACGGTGCCGGCCGGCGGCAGCGTCACGCGCTCGAACCTGACGGTGTTCTCGCCGCTCGGCAACCAGCCGCTGTTCATGACGAAGACGGCGGACGCGGCGAACGCGAGCGCCGGCGGCGCGGACGGCTACACGATCACGATCACGAATCCGAACGGCGCGGCGGCGACGCTGAACTCGATCAGCGACACGCTGCCGGCAGGCTTCACGTACACGCCGGGTTCGACGACCGGCGCGACGACGGCCGATCCGACCATCGCCGCGGGGACGCTCACCTGGGGCGGCCCGATCGCGGTGGCACCGGGCGGCACAGCTTCACTGCATTTCGGCGTCACGGTTTCGTCGACGCCGGGCACGTACACCAATCAGGCGAGCGCGGATGCCGGCGCCGATACGGTCGCGGGCACCGGTCCGACCGCGCCGGTCACGGTGGGCGGCGGCGGCGGCGGCGGTCCGCCGGCGGCGATCCCGGCACCCACGCTGAGCGAAGGCATGCTGGCCGCGCTGATCCTGATCCTCTTGGCAGCGGGCGTGTTTGCGGGGCGTCGCGCGCGCAACTAGCGCTAAGCGCGGCATAGGGAGGGCGGCGGCCCCGCTTCGGCGGGGTTCGTCGTTTCTGGCGGATGTGATCCGCCCGATCAGAACAGTTCGCGCTGCGGCGATTCGGCGCGCGGCGGCGAAAACCTCGACCTGTCGAGCACGATGTCGCGTCCGCGCGCGATGCGGTGACGCCGGCACGCGAGCGCAAAGCGCTGACGGATCAGGTCGGCGAACTCGCCTTCGCCGCGCATGCGCGAACCGAAGCGCGGATCGTTGTCGCGGCCGCCGCGCATCTGCTGGATCAGGCTCATGACGTGCCCCGCGCGCTCGGACACGTGGAGATCGAGCCACTCGCGGAAGAGATCCTTCAGCTCGTGCGGCAGGCGCAGGATCGTATAGCCGGCGCCCTTCGCGCCGGCCGCAGCCGCGCGCTCGATGATTTCCTCGAGATAGCGGTCGGTGACCATCGGAATGATCGGCGCGACCATGACGCCGCACGGCACGCCGGCTTCGTTGAGGGTCGCGACGGTCTGCAGGCGCCGGTGCGGCGCGCTCGCGCGCGGCTCGAGCGTCGATGCGAGCCGGTTGTCGAGCGAGGTCACCGAAACGAACGCATGCACGAGATTCGCGCGCGCCATCGGCACCAGGAGATCGAGATCGCGCTCGATCAGCCCATTCTTGGTGATGATCGTGCACGGGTGGTTGTGCTCGGCAAGCACCTGGAGGATCGAGCGCGTGATCCGGTAGCGCCGCTCGATCGGCTGGTACGGATCGGTGTTCGCGCCGAGGTTGATCGGCGAGGGCACATAGCCCGGCTTTGCGAGCTCCTTGCGCAGGAGCTCGGCGGCGTTGGTCTTCGCGAACAGCTTCGTCTCGAAGTCGATGCCGGCCGAGAGATTGAGATAGCCGTGCGAGGGCCGTGCGTAGCAATAGATGCAGCCGTGCTCGCAGCCGCGGTACGGGTTGATCGACTGCTCGAAATGGATGTCCGGCGAGTCGTTGCGGCTGATGATCGTGCGCGCACGCTCCTCGGTCACGACCGTGTCGGGACGCGGTGCGGGCTCGGCGTCGCGATGCCAGCCGTCGTCCTCGCGCGTCTTCGCGACCGATTCGAACCGGCCTTCCGGATTCGAGGCCGCGCCGCGGCCCTTGATGCGCGAAGGCGCGTCGATGCGCGGCAGCGCCGCGTTGTCGGCATCGTGTTTCATGGGGCGATGCGAAGTATGCGCCGCCCGCGTCTCAGACGCTGCGAATGATCCCGCGCCGGCGGACGAAACGTCAGCCGTTGCCGGCCAGCTTGCCGCTCTTGCCGAGATCGCGCGGATCGTGGCTCAGCATGCCCGCCGCGAAATCGAGCGCACGCGCGATGAAGTTGCCCGCCGATTCCCAGTACGCGGCATCGCGGACGCGCACGCGCAACACCACCAGGTTCGGATCGTCCTTGCCCTGCGGAAAGAACACCTTCTGCACCGGCGACCAGAGCGCATCGATCGTCGCGCGGTCGCGGTCGGTGCGCGCGGTGCCGCGCACGGAGACATAGATCTGCTTGTGCGGATTGGCGTAGGCGAGATTGACGTCCGGATTCGCTGCCAGCTCGTCGAGCTTGCGGCTGTCTGCCGCGGTGAAGAACACGAGATCGCCGCTCGCCTCGAACTGGAGCGTCTGCAGCGGCCGGCTGACCAGGCTGCCGTCGGCCGCGTGCGTCGTCAGCATCGCGACCTCGACGCCTTCGATGAGCTCGCCGAGCTTGGTCAGATCGGCGGAGGGATGCGGTTCGTTTTTCATGAAATGCGCGCCATGGGGTTCGGGCACGACGATCGACTTCCTGCCATTAACGCGCGATGAAGTCGCGGTCCCGCGGAGGTCTCCGCATATGGATGGCGCGACACGCGGGTTGTACGCTAGCCGTTGCAACGGTTGGCCCGCGTAAAGCCTTGCCTTGTTACTGACATCGCACCGGCGCGTCGCGCGCCGACGGATCGGAGACGATTGATGAGCCCCACGACACGCAAGCGGAAAACCGCAGGTAAAGCCGCGAAGACCAGGCGCCCGGCCGCGCGGCGCAAGCCCGCCGCGAAGAAAGCCGCGAAGAAAGCCGCGAAGAAAGTCGCGAAGAAAGTTGCGAAGAAAGTCGCGAAGAAGGCCGGCGCACGGAAGACCGCGAAGAAGGCAGCGACGAGGCGCCCGGCGAGCAAGGCCGCGCCGAAGAAATCGGCGGCATCGGCGGCGACGCGTTCGAAGTCGGCCGCCAAACCGTCGCCCGCAAAGCAAGCCCCAGCAAAACCGGCACCGGCAAAATCCGCAGGTCGCGCGCCGGCTGCGGCCGCGAGGCCAGCCGCGCCGCCGAAGGCGCCGGCGAAACGGCGGCCCACGGCGCCGAAGAAAACCGGATCGCCGAGGCAGGCGGCCGCCGATGTCGCGCGCCAGCACTTCCGCGAAATCCTCGAAGCCAAGCAGCAGCGCGTGAAGCAGGGACCGGCGTACCCCGCGGCGAACGCATTCACGGGCCGCGCGCACGATGGGGTCGGCGCCGTCGTGCAGCCGTCCGGCGAGCCGTCGGATGCGAAGCCCGCAGGCTCATCCCCCGGCGTCGAGGCAACCTACGGCCAGGGCGAGTTCACGCACGGCCGCGGCAATCAGGGCATGCGCGGCCAGAAGTGAGCGCGCCGCGGCTTGCCGCGCGCGCTGCAGATCCAGGCGGTTTTGCGGTGGTCCCGGCGGCGCGACAGTCGTTATGATGCAAGCGCTCCGTCCGCGGATGGAGCGCCTGCAAGCGCGGCGTGCGAAGCCCGTCGGCTGCGCGCGGGATCGGCAGGCGGACCGCGCGCGGAATCGCGCGGTGATCGGGCGGTTTCTCCGGGTGGCACATGACGGGCATTGTCTCCGTCGAGCTGTTGCAGCGCCTCCAGAACGAGATTCTGGAGACGATCGCGCGCGGCGCACCCCTGACGACGATCGCGAACCTGATCTGCAAGCGCGCCGAAGAGCTCGCACCGGCCGCGCTCTGCTCGATCCTGACGGTGGACACCGAAGGCTGCGTGCATCCCCTCGCGGGGCCGAGCCTGCCGCCGGTCTATAGCGCGCTGCTCGAAGGGCTCAAGGCCGGTCCGCGCGCGGGCTCGTGCGGCACGGCGGTCTATCGCGGCGAGCCGGTCGAAGTCAGCGACATCGAAACCGATCCGCTCTGGACGGACTACCGGTCGCTCGCGGTGGCGCTCGGCCTCCTCGCCTGCTGGTCGAGCCCGATCCGCGCGCGCGACGGCCGCATCGTCGGCACGTTCGCGTTCTACTACCGCGAGCGGCGCGGGCCCGCCGATGTCGAGCGGCAGATTGTCGAGACCTGCGTGCACGTCTGCGCGAGCGCGATCGAGCACGACGAGGCGCACGCGCGCATCCACGAGCTCGCCTATTACGACACGCTGACCGGCCTGCCGAACCGTGCGCAATTCCAGGATCGCGCGGCGGTGATGCTCGCGAACGCGGCGCGCGGATCGAGCGTCAGCCTGCTCTACGTCGGCCTCGATCACTTCAAGAGCATCAACGACACGCTCGGTCATCGCATCGGCGACCAGCTGCTCGCCGCGGTCGCGCAGCGGCTCGCGACATGCACCGGCGCCGCGGCCTTCCTCGCGCGGCTCGGCGGCGACGAGTTCGCAATCGTGCAGGTGTCAGCCGACGGCCGCGCACCGGTCGCGCAGGCCGAGTGCGTGCTCGCCGCGCTCGAAGCGCCGTTCGAGCTCGACGACCACCTGGCGACGATGGGCGCGAGCATCGGCATCGCGAGCGCCGAGGCGCAGCTCGTCGATTTCGACGAGCTCTGGCGCCGTGCCGACATGGCGCTCGATTCCGCCAAGCGGCAGGGCGGCGGCGTCTACCGCTTCTTCGCGGCCGAGATGGATGTCGCGATGCAGCTGCGCCGCAAGCTGAAGCAGGATCTTCGCGCCGCGCTCGCAGGCGGCGAGTTCAGCCTCGCCTACCAGCCGATCGCCGCGCTCGAAACCGGCGCGCTCGTCACGGTCGAGGCGCTGCTGCGCTGGAACCATCCGGTCCGCGGCAGCGTGTCGCCGTCCGAGTTCATTCCGATCGCCGAGGAAATGGGCGCCATCGGCGTGCTCGGCGAATGGGCGCTCAACGAGGCGTGCGCCGCGGCCGCCACCTGGCCGCACAACGTTCGCGTCGCCGTCAATCTCTCGCCGCTGCAGCTGAAACAGTCCGGGCTCGTGCTCGACGTCGTCGGCGCGCTGAAGCGGAACGGGCTCGCCGCGTCGCGGCTCGAGCTCGAGATCACCGAGAGCGCGCTGCTCGCCGACAGCCCGGCTACGCGCGAAGCGCTGCGCGAGCTCCGCGCGGCCGGCGTCCAGCTGTCGCTCGACGATTTTGGCACGGGCTATTCCTCGCTCCGCTCGCTGCGCGCGTTTCCGGTCGACAAGATCAAGATCGACAGGTCGTTCGTCGGCGACATCGGCCGCAAGGCCGACTCGGCCGCGATCATCCGCGCCGTGATCGCCCTCGCCCATGACCTCGGGCTCAAGACGGCGGCCGAAGGCATCGAGACCGAAGGCCAGCTGCAGTGGCTCGCGCTGCAGCGGTGCACCGAGGGGCAGGGCCATTTCATCAGCGAGCCGCTCCCGGCCGACGAGATCCGCACGCTGCTCGAGACGGTCGAGGCGATTCCGCTTACGCCGCCGCAAGGCCGCACGCAGACGGGCTGAGGTGTGGGCGAAACGCGCAGGAGCCGGTACGCTCGCCGCTGGTGAAGTACGCGATCTTCCTCCTCTGCATCGTGCCGGGCGTGTACGTCCACCTGCGCGGACGCGTGCGGCTACGGCCGTGGCGGCAGCTGACGGACCATTCGACATTCCTCGCGCCGCTCAACGTGCTGCTCTACGCGTGCTCGCGCGTCGATGCGCGGCCGTACGCGCCGGTCGAGCTCTTTCCCGAGCTTGCGCCGCTGGCGTCGCAGTGGCGGACGATCCGTGCCGAAGCGCTGGCGCTGCGGGAAGCGCAACGCATCCGCGCGTCGGACCGGTACGACGACGTCGGCTTCAACTCGTTCTTCCGCCGCGGCTGGAAGCGCTTCTATCTCAAGTGGTACGACGACGCGCATCCCTCGGCACGCGCGCTGTGTCCCGCGACGACGGGGCTCCTCGACGCCATTCCGAGCGTCAAGGCCGCGATGTTCGCCGAGCTGCCGCCGGGCGGACACCTGCGCAAGCACCGCGATCCGTACGCGGGATCGCTGCGCTATCACCTCGGGCTCGTGACGCCGGGCGACGACCGCTGCTACATCGAAGTGGACGGCCGCCGTTACAGCTGGCGCGACGGCGAGGCCGTCGTCTTCGACGAGACGTTCATCCACCGCGCGGAGAACGCGACCGGGCACGATCGCATCATCCTTTTCTGCGACATCGAGCGCCCGATGAAATACCGCTGGGCGACGGCGCTCAATCGCTTCGTCGCGCGACGCTTCATCGCGTCGGCGGCCTCGCCCAACATGCAAGGCGATCGCACCGGCGCGCTGAACCGCGCGTTCGGCGTGTTCTACACGGTGCGCCTATACGCCAAGCGCGTCCGCAAGACGCGCAAGAAGCTCTACTACACGATCAAGTTCTCGCTGATCGCGCTCGTGCTGCTGGCGATCCTCTGGCCGTAGTCGCGGCGCGACCCGTCGCCCAGGCCCGCACTCGCACCCTCGGCGCGAGAGGCCGATGGGGACCGGGCTCTCGCATCATCCCGACGCACCGGCGCGCGAAGTCAAAACCTATACTTGATCGCGGACGCCGCGGCGCGCTAGTGTTTCCCGGTCCGCCCGGCGGATGGCGAAGCGCGCAACGCGCTCGCCGGGGAAAGGGGAGAACGAACATGTTCATGAAACGCTTCGTGGCGTTGCTATTGCTGCTCGTCTGCGCGTCGGCATGGGGCGCGAGTGCGCCGCCGGTCGACGGCATCTACTGGGATCCCAGCGAAAACGGCCGCGGCTACGCCGTCGAGACGCAGGACGACCTGATGTTCGTCGCAATCTACAACTACGACACCGACGGCTCGCCCTCGTTCTACGTGATCCAGGGCGAATGGAACGGGACGACGCACCAGATCGACGGCGCGCACCTCTTGCAGGTGACCTCGGGGCCCTGGATCGGAAGTCCGTTCTCGCCGATCGGCTCGATCGCCGACAAGGGCCCGGTGACATTCCAGTTCACCAGCTTCACGACGGCGACCTTCATCTACAACGGGCACACGTCGCACCTCGAACGCTTCCTCTACGGCTACAGCGGCAATGCCGATTCGCTGATGAGCGGCGTCTGGTACGCGACATACGGCGGGCTCGGCATCTACTTCGGCGACGTCGTCAATGTATACGGCCGCTGCACGCTCAGCGATTGCGGTTCGATTCCCGAAGCGTTCTACGGCGTGCGCGTCGACGGCGGCAACGAGCGCGTGCTCGTCGGCGGCCGCCAGTCGGACGGACGCGTGTTCTTCCTGCTCGATGCCTCGACGAGCTATTACGATCTCTACGTGTTCGAGCTTCGCGTCAACGACTGGGTCGGCTGGTCGGCCGCGTTCCTCAAGACCGACGCCTTCCCGACGAACGGCCTCACGATGTTCGGACGCCGCCTGACGGGACCTTCGGATGCGCCGGCGTCGGCGCCGGGCGCCGCCGCCGACATGGACAGCATCGAGGCGATGAAAGTCGCGACGTCCGCGCGCGCCGCGACGCGGCCTGCAGTCGACGGCAAGGCCGTGCGCGTCGACGACATCGAAGCGATGCTGCCCGCGTTGAAGCAGGCGCTCTCGAAGTTGCACTGAGCGGCATCGGGCGGGCGTCGCGGCACGATGCCCGCCCCGGCATCAGGCGGGCGCGGCGCGCGCCGCGAGCCGTTGCTCGCGGCGCAGCCGTCGCCGTTCGCGCCCGCGCGCGGACCAGCGCGCGAAGACGAGATAGATCGCCGGCGTCGACAGCAGCGTCAGGCTCTGCGAGACGATCAGGCCGCCGATCATCGCGATGCCGAGCGGCTGGCGGAGCTCGGCACCGGTGCCGAAGCCGATCGCGAGCGGCAGCGCGCCGAAGATCGCGACCATCGACGTCATCATGATCGGCCGGAAGCGGACGAGGCACGCCTCGCGGATCGCATCGAACGGCGCGAGCCCGCGCTCGCGCTCGGCGACCAGCGCGAAGTCGATCATCATGATCGCGTTCTTCTTGACGATGCCGATCAGGAGCACGATCGCGATCTCGGAGACGACCGAAAGCTCGGTGCCGGTCAACAGCATCGCGAGTAGCGCGCCGACGCCCGCGCTCGGCAGCGTGGAGAGGATCGTGACCGGATGGATGAGGCTCTCGTAGAGCATTCCGAGCACGATGTAGACCGTCACGATCGCGCCGAGTATCAGCAGCAGCATGTCGCCGGACTGCTGCTGGAAGCGGCGGAAGTCGCCGGTGAAGTCGAGCCGGATGTCGCCCGGCATGCGCATGCCGGAGATCGTGTTCTGGATGATCAGCTGCGCCTGGCCGAGCGTCGCGCCGGGCGCGAGGTTGAAGCTGAGGCTCATGGTCGGAAACTGCGAGTCGTGATCGATCTCGCTCGGCGCCACCGTGTCCTCCATGCGCGCAACCGCCGTGATCGGCACCATCGCGCCGTTCGTGGAGCGCACGTAGATCCGTTCCAGCGACTGCGGGCTCGCGGCCTGGTTCGGCAGCGCGCTGACGACCACCTTGAACTGGTTGATGTCGGAGTAGATCGTCGAGATCTGGCGCTGGCCGAACGCGTCGTAGAGCGCGCTGTCGACCGCGGCGACGCTGATGCCGAGCCGGGAAGCCGCGTCGCGATCGACGACGATCTGCTGGCGCATGCCCGCTTCGTCGATATCGCTGCCGACGTCGCGCAGCTGCGGCACCTTCTTCAATGCATCGACGAGCTTGGGCAGCCACGTCTGCAGCTCGCCGAGGTCATCGCCCTTCAGCGCGACCTGATACTGGCCGCCGCCACCGCCGCCCGGACCGCCGCCGCTCGGCAGATCCTGCACGGGACGGAGGCGCAACTGGATATCCGGGATGCTCCCCGCGGTCCTGTTGAGCCGCGTCATGACCGCGAACGTCGATTCGCCGTGGCGTTCCGACAGCGGCTTGAGGCTCACGTACAGCTGGCCGCTGGCGCCGCCGCCCGATCCGTAGCCGCCGCCAAGACGCGAGCCGACGCTCAGCACCGCCGGATCCTTCATGACCAGCGCGGCGAGCTTCTGCTGCGCGGCCGACATGCGATCGGGCGATACGTCCGCGCTCGCGCTGGTGCGGCCCTGCAGCATGCCGGTGTCCTGCTGCGGGAAAAGGGTCTTGGAGACCGCGCCGGCGAGAAAAAACGTGATCACGACGAGCACCAGCGGCTGCAGCGCCATCACGCGCGGATGACGCAGCGAGAAAT
>CALFNI010000297.1 GCA_937902695.1 uncultured Rhodanobacteraceae bacterium | reverse complement strand
ATCTGGCCGATGTTCATTCGCGACGGCACGCCGAGCGGATTCAGCACGATGTCGACCGGACGGCCCTTCTCGTCGAACGGCATGTCCTCGACCGGCACGATCATCGACACGACGCCCTTGTTGCCGTGGCGGCCGGCCATCTTGTCGCCCGGCTGGATGCGGCGCTTGACGGCGAGGTACACCTTCACCATCTTCAAGACGCCCGGCGCGAGGTCGTCGCCCGCGGTGATCTTGGCTTGCTTGGCCTTGAAGCGCCTGTCGAACTCTTCCTTGTGGCCCTTGATCTGCTCCTGCGCGCGCTCGAGGAACTCGGCTGCGTCCTCGTCCTTCATGCGGACCGCGAACCACTCGTCCTTCTTGAGGCTGTCGAGATACTCGTTGGTGATCTCGGCGCCCTTCTTGAAGTTGCCGGGACCGCCGTTCGCGACCTTGCCGACGATGGCGATGCGCAGACGGTTGTAGATCGCGCCTTCGAGGATGCGGAACTGATCGTCGAAGTCCTTCTTGATGCGCTTGATCTCCATCTCTTCGATCTGGCGCGCACGCTTGTCCTTCTCGATGCCGTCGCGCGTGAACACGGTGACGTCGATGACGGTGCCGTCCATGCCCGGCGGAACGCGCAGCGAAGAATCCTTCACGTCCGACGCCTTCTCGCCGAAGATCGCGCGGAGCAGCTTCTCTTCCGGCGTCAGCTGCGACTCGCCCTTCGGCGTGACCTTGCCTACCAGAATGTCGCCCGCTTTTACTTCAGCACCGATATAGACGACGCCCGATTCGTCCAGGCGCGCGAGCGCCTGCTCGCCGACGTTCGGGATGTCGGCCGAAATCTCTTCCGGACCGAGCTTGGTGTCGCGCGCGACGCAGGTCAGCTCTTCGATGTGGATCGTCGTGTAGCGATCCTCCTCGACCACGCGCTCGGAGAGCAGGATCGAGTCCTCGAAGTTGTAGCCGTTCCACGGCATGAACGCGACCAGCATGTTCTGGCCGAGCGCGAGCTCGCCAAGATCGGTCGACGAGCCGTCGGCCAGCACGTCGCCGGTCGCGACGATGTCGCCGACGTTGACGAGCGGACGCTGGTTCAAGTTCGTGTTCTGGTTCGAGCGCGTGTACTTCGTCAGCGTGTAGATGTCGACGCCGGCGTCGTCGCCGCCGATCTCGGCCTCGTTGACGCGCACGACGATGCGGCCCGCATCGACCTGGTCGATCACCCCGCCGCGCTTGGCGGCCACGGTCACGCCCGAATCGCGCGCCACCACTTCCTCCATGCCGGTGCCGACCAGCGGCGTCTGCGCGCGCAGCGTCGGCACGGCCTGGCGCTGCATGTTGGCGCCCATCAGGGCGCGGTTCGCGTCGTCATGCTCGAGAAACGGCACGAGCGCCGCCGCGACCGAAACGGTCTGCATCGGCGAGACGTCCATGAAGTTCACTTCGGACGGCGGACGCAGCTCCGACTCGCCCTTGAAGCGGCACGAAACGAAGTCTTCGGAGAACGAGCCGTCCTTGTTGAGCGGCGAGTTCGCCTGCGCGATGACGTATTCGCCTTCGTCGATCGCGGACAGGTACTCGACCTGGTTCGTGATCTTCGAGTTCGTGACCTTGCGGTACGGCGTCTCGAGGAAGCCGTACTCGTTCGTGCGCGCGTAGACCGCGAGCGAGTTGATGAGGCCGATGTTCGGGCCTTCCGGCGTCTCGATCGTGCAGACGCGGCCGTAGTGCGTCGGATGCACGTCGCGCACTTCGAAGCCGGCCCTTTCACGGGTCAGGCCGCCCGGACCGAGCGCCGACACGCGACGCTTGTGCGTGACTTCGCTGAGCGGATTGTTCTGGTCCATGAACTGCGAGAGCTGCGAGGAGCCGAAGAACTCCTTCACCGCGGCCGCCACCGGCTTGGCGTTGATGAGATCCTGCGGCGTCAGGCCTTCGGCTTCGGCGAGCGACAGGCGCTCCTTGACCGCGCGTTCGACGCGCACGAGACCGATGCGGAACACGTTCTCCGCCATTTCGCCGACCGAGCGCACGCGGCGGTTGCCGAGATGGTCGATGTCGTCCACGGTGCCGCGGCCGTTGCGGATCTCGATCAGCACCTTCAGCACGTCGAGGATGTCCGAGCCGTCGCCGAACTCCTTGACCATGCCCTTCGACGTCTCGTCGTTGCGCTCGCCGAAATACTTGCGGTCGTAGAGGATGCCGGGGCCCTTGTCGTCCTTGCGGCCGACGCGGCGGTTGAACTTCATGCGACCGACACGATCGAGGTCGTAGCGCTCGGCCGAGAAGAAGAGATTCTGGAACAGGTTCTGCGCTGCTTCCTTGGTCGGCGGCTCGCCCGGACGCATCATGCGGTAGATCTCGACCAGCGCCT
>CALFNI010000296.1 GCA_937902695.1 uncultured Rhodanobacteraceae bacterium | reverse complement strand
TGCAGCGCGTCGACCGTCGCGGTATCGCCGTCGATCGCGCCGACGTTGCCGAACCAGCTCTGCTGCGTGCCGTCGGGATTGAACGTGAACCACCAGGCGAGCATCTGGTTGCCCGGCAGCACTTCGATGAAGATGCCGTGCCCGCTCTGGGCCGGGTCGTACCAGGCGCCCGTGAAGCCGGACGTGATCGGCACGTGCGCAGGGCCGCCGCCGCCCCCGCCGCCGGCGACGACGCGCACGACGCCGACCATGCCGTAGGCCGCGTGCGGGTCGCAGCGGTAACCGTAGATGCCCTCGTGCGAAAACGCGACAGTCGACGACCAGGGGCCGCTTCGCGGCACGCCGCTGCCGCCCTGGCCGTCACCGTCGCAGCCGCCCGCGCACCGGAACGAGTCGTCGTTCGCATGGACATTGTGCGGCTGAGCGCTCTCGCTGATCCAGGTGACCGTGTCGCCGACGTTGATCGTGATATCCGGCGGGTCGAACCGGACGGCGGCCCCGCCGACGCTCACGCGATGGTCGGCGGCCTCTGCGCAGATGGCGGCCAGGGAAAGCACCGCGATTCCCACTATCTGAACGAACGGGTGCATATAGTCCTCCTTCGTTGGCTTCGCCTTTCCTTGAGCGGTCGCGGCTAGAATGGCTGCGGGGAGGAGCCGGGGAATCGGCCATGACTACCGCGTTTGCGACGCCCTTGCGCTCGGCGCGGCGATCTCGCCGGTCGCTACGGTCATTGAACGCCGCACGCCCGTGCTCCGAAACACCGCTTCACATGCGATTTGCTGATGATTCGCGGATGGTTTGCCGATGACGCGCGATCTGCCGCCTCAGGCGAGACACGAATCGGTCCGGTTGTCGGCCGAGCGCGACTTCACGCTTGGCGATCTCGAGATCCACCCATCCGTCAGCGAGGCGATTCGCGGCGGACGCGCCGAGCACGTCGAGCCGCGCGTGATGCAGGTGCTCGTCGTGCTGGTCGGCGCGGCCGGTGCGGTCGTATCGCGCGAGGAGCTGGTCCGGCGCTGCTGGGACGGTCGCCTCGTCGGCGAGGCTGCGATCAACCGCTGCATGTCGAGGCTGCGTGCGCTCGCCGATCGCGGCGACGGGACGCGCTCGTTCCAGGTCGAAACGATCGCGCGGGTCGGCTACCGGCTGCAGCCGCAGGCCGGAGTCGCGCAGGCCGATGGCGCGGCGGACGCGCTGAGCGCCGCGCCGCGCGGGAAACGCTTCGCTCCGCTCGCGATCGCAGGGCTTGCGATCGTGCTCATCGCAACGCTCGCCGCGCTGGGTTACGGATTCGCGTCGCGCACGCGGAGCGCACGCGCCGACGTCGCGCACGAGCCGTCGATCGCCGTGCTGCCGTTCAAGGATCTCAGCGCCGATGCCGACGCCGCGTACTTCGCGGCGGCAATACAGGACGAGATCCTGACGCGCCTCGCCAAGATCGGTTCGCTGAAGGTGATTTCGCGCACGTCGGCCGTCGAGGCGGCAAGCAGTCCCGGCACGCTCGCCGAGATTGCGCACCGGCTCGGCGTCGCGAACGTGCTGGAAGGCAGCGTGCAGCGCGCGGGCGATACCGTGCGCGTCAACGTGCAGCTGATCCGCGCGGCCACCGACGATCACCTCTGGGCCGAGGCATACGACCGGCCGCTCGACGACGTGCTGTCCGTCGAGAACGACATTGCCGGCTCGATCGTCACGGTGCTCGCCGCGAAGATCACGCCGGGCGAAAGCCTTGCGATATCGGCCAGGCCGACGACCAGCGGCAAGGCGTACGATCTCTATCTTCACGCCCTCGTCTGGTATGGCACGAAACAGAGCAAGGGCGTCGAGGACGCGGTCGCGGCGCTCGAGCAGGCCGTCGCGCTCGATCCCAAGTTCGCCCTGGCGTGGGCGCTGCTCGCGCGCGTGCGGGCGAATATCGCCTTCGGGGACGACAACGGCGCGATGGCCGAAAGCACGCGCCAGGCACTGGATCGGGCGATGGCGCTGGCACCGGATCTGGCCGAAGTGCAGGTCGCGCACGCGCACTACAAGCACTACGTCGAGCGCGACTACCAAGGCGCCGAAAGCGAGCTCAAGGCGCTGCATGCGCGCTGGCCCAACAACACCGAGGTTCTGCAATCGCTCGCGTTCGTCGCCAGGCGCCTCGGCCACTGGCAGGAGGCACTTGCGTATCTGAGGCAGGCGCAGGCGCTCGATCCGCTTTCGCGCACCAATTTCGGCCTGGCCGCCGAAACGCTCGTCTACGCCCATCGTCCGGCCGAAGCCGCAAGGACGCTCGCAGGCATGCGCGCGATCTGGAGCAGCGATCCGGACGTGATCGTCTGCGAAGCGGACAAGCTGCAGGCGCTCGGCGAGCTCGATCGCGCCGACGCCGACCTGCGTTTGCTGCCCGCATCGGCCGACGCCGACGGCGATACGCTGGTGCAACGGCGCGCGCAGTACGCGTACCGGCGCCAGTTCACCGAAGGTCTCGCGTGGTTCGAGGCGCTGCGCGCTTCGTCGCCCGTATACGCGTGGGATCCTCTGCGACGTGCGCGGCTCGAACTCTCCATAGGGGATTTCCGCCGCTGGAGCGGCGACGCAGCCGGCGCGCGCGAAAGTTATCAGGCTGCGGCGGACGCATTGCGCGCAAATGCGGATTCCGTTCATGCCGAGTTCGAAGCGCTGATGCTCTCGGCGATCGCGTATGCCGGCCTCGGCGATCGGCAGAGCGCAATGCGCTACGCGAGCCGGCTCGCCGATGGGCCGCTCGCCGCCGATGGGATGAATGGCGCGATCGCCAAGGAATCGATGGCGCGCACGCTCGCGCGGCTCGACGATCGCGACGGGGCGATCGCCGCGGTCGATCGGCTCCTGAACGAACCGAGCGACATGACGGCCGAACGGCTGCGCCTCGAGCCCGATTTCGACGCGCTGCGCGGCGATTCGCGCTTCGAACGCCTGCTCGCGGAGGGCACGACGCCGCTCGACTGAGGCGGCAGGTTCGCCGCCGCCGGCAAGCGCGCCCGCGCATCTCGCGGTAGGCTTGCCGCGGGGACGCCGGGCGAGGGGAGACGCATGGCACGCACACCGATCGTCGATCTGCTGCGCCGCGCGGCCGCGGTCGCCGCGTACGCGAAACGCACCGGACGTCCGCTCGACGAAATCATCGGGATCGAGCGGCAAGCACGCGTCGATCGCGCGCGACGCAATTTCCTGCGCACGTCGGCCGGCGCGTCCGCGGCGCTCATGCTCGCCGCATGCGCGCCCGCCGCCATGAAGCCGGCGCGCGATGACGATGCGGTCGTCGTCGTCGGTGCCGGTGTCGCCGGACTCACCTGCGCGTATCGCCTCCGCCAGGCCGGCGTCGCCGTGCGCGTCTACGAAGCGCAGGACCGCATCGGCGGGCGCATGTTCAGCCTCACGAACCATTTCGCCGACCATCAGGTCTGCGAGCTCGGCGGCGAGCTGATCGACACCGGCCACGCGCGTATCCGCGCGCTCGCGAGCGAGCTTGGGCTCACGCTCGACGATCTCTCGGCCGATCCGACCGCCGCCGCCGGCGACATCTGGTTCTGCCAGGGACGGCGTTACGGCGAGAGCGAGATCCTGCACGCGTTCGCACCGCTCGCCGCGGCGATCTCGCGCGACGCCGGCACGCTGCCGGACGAAGAGATCACCTACGCGACGCCGGGCGGCGCCGAAGCGCTCGATCGCGAATCGCTCGCGGCGTGGCTCGACCGCAACGGCGCGTCGGGCTGGCTGCGCAAGCTGATCGACGTCGCCTACACCACCGAGATGGGTCTCGAATGCGACGAGCAGTCCGCGCTCAATTTCCTGACGTTCATCGATCCCGGCACCGAGACGTTCAAGATCTTCGGCGAGAGCGACGAGCGCTTCCACGTGCGCGGCGGCAACGATCAGATTCCGCATCGGCTCGGCGCCGCGCTCGCGGCGTCGATCGAAACAGGCGCGGTGCTGGAATCCGTCCGTCAGGATGCCTCGGGCGCGTACACGCTGAGCTTCAAGCGCGGTGCCGGTGCGTTCGAAGTGCGGGCGCACCGCGTCGTGCTCGCAACGCCGTTCACGACGCTGCGCCGCGTGCGGCTCGACGTCGAGCTTGCGCCCGCGAAACGCCGCGCGCTCGCAGAGCTCCGCTACGGCACCAACGCAAAGCTGATGATCGGCTTCGACGAGCGCGTCTGGTGGACGCGCCACATGCTCGGCGGCGCGACCTACAGCGACCTCACGCCGCAGACGACCTGGGAAACCTCGCGCATGCAGCCCGGCGCGGCCGGCATCCTCACCAACTTCGTCGGCGGCCGGCACGGCGTCGAGATCGGCGACGGCACGCCGAGGGCGCAGGCGGAGATCGCCGTCTCGGCGCTCGAAGCCATCTATCCCGGGCTCGCTTCGGCGCGCACGCATGCGCGCGAAGCGCGCTTCCACTGGCCGAGCCATCCGTGGACGCTCGGCAGCTACGCGTGCTTCACGCCGGGCCAGTGGACGACGATCCGCGGCGCGATCGGCGAGCGCGTCGGCGATCTGCATTTCGCCGGCGAGCATTGCGCGTTCGACAACCAGGGCTTCATGGAAGGCGGCGTCGAGACCGGCGAATGGGCCGCGGCGGCGATCCTCGGCAGGGAGCGCGCGGCCGCCTAGCCTTTCAGCGCGCCTGCAGCTTTTTGCGGAGCCCGGAGGCCTCGTCGCGCCACGGATGGCCCGGCGGCAGCTCGCCGAAAGCGGCATCGGCCTTGTCGAGCTCGGCGAGCGCATCGGCAGCGCGCGAGCCGGCAAGCGCCTCGGCGCGCGCGAGATGGAGCGCGCCGATGGCGTAGTGCTGCGCCGGCAGCTCGCGCTCGGCGCGCGCGATGTAGCCGTCGAGCAGCGCAAGCGCATCGTCCGGCTTGCCGTCGGCGACGTCGAAGCGCGCCAGCGCGACGACGAGCGGGAACGTCAGCGGGTCGACGTGATCGCCGGGCAGCGCGGCCACGGCCTCGCGCCACGTCGCGCCGGCCTTCGCATGATCGCCTTGCGCGTCCTGCGCGAGACCGAGCGCGTAGCGCGCCTCCGGCTCGCTGCGCGTGCGGAACTGCGCGAGCTTCTCCGGCGCCGCGACGATCGCCGAGGCGACCTTTTCGAGCGCGGCCGCCGTCGCGGCGTTGCGCATGAAATCGACGCGCGTCGCCTGCAGGTCGAGCGTGACCGTCCGCGCGTGCTCGGGCCCGACGACCTTCGTGGCTGTCCTGCGCGCCTGGGCGAGGATCTCCGCCGCATCGGCGAGATCGCCCTGCGCCTCGCGCACGCGCGCGAGATTGCCGAGCACGAAGGCCTGCCCGAGCGATTCGTCATGGCCCGCGTCGCGGTTGCGCGCACGCGCTTCTTCGAGCGTCCTGCGCGCTTCGCCTAGGCGGCCGAGCGTCAGCTGCATGTTGCCGAGGTTGTTGAGCCCGTTGACGACATCGGGACTGCCCGGCGGATAGAGCTCCGCCTCGATGCGCACCGCGCGCTCCGTGAGCGCCGCCGCCTCGACGAAATTGCGCTGCATGGCGTACGCGGTGCCTAGGTTCTTGAGGTAATGCGCGGTCTTGACGTGTTTCTCGCCGAACGTCCTGCCGGCGCCGTCGACGGCCTTCTTCATCAGATCGATCGCGCGCTCGGGATGTCCGGCGCGGAGCTCTGCATTTCCGATCGAATCGTAGCTGTTGAGGATCTCGGGATCGCCCGCCGGCAGTTGCTTCTGGCGGATCGCGAGCGCGGCGTCGTAATCGGCGATCGCGTTGCCGTGCTTTCCGGTCTGGCTTTCGGCGAGCGCGCGGCGGTCGAGCGTCAGCGCGAGGTCGAGGCTTTGCGGATCGGCCGACTTCTGCAGCGCGATCGCCTGATCGAATTGCGGAATCGCCTCGTCGAAGCGGTCCGCCGAGAGATCGACTTCGCCGCGCTCGCTGATCGCCGCGCCGAGCAGCGCGGGATCGGCCGGCTCGACGCGCTTCGCGGCGGCGACGGCCGCGTCGAGCAGCGGCATGCCCTTCTCAGGTTCGGCGAGATGATCGTAGACGCGGCCGAGCGCGACCAGGAGATCGCTCTGCACGGCCGGCGTCGCTGCGAGATCGCTTTGGGCTTTCGCGGCGCCGCGTTCGAGCAATTCGGCCGTGCCCGGCATTTCGCCTTTCGGCCGCGACGGAATCTCGGCGTCGAAGATGTCGACGAGGAGATCACGCACGGCCTCCGCGCGCGCCGCGTGCTCGTGCGCGAGCCGCGCCTGCTCGCGCGCGACGTTCGCCTGCCAGAGCGCGACGCCGAGCGCGGCGAGGATCGCGAGCAGGAACGCGGCCGTCGTCGCGACGCCGCCGCGATGGCGCGCGACGAACTTCTGCGCGCCATACCACGACGACGGCGGATGTGCGGCGACCGGCTGGCCGTCGAGATGGCGCTCGACGTCGTCGGCGAGCGCGCCGGCCGATGCGTAGCGGCGCTCGGCGTCGTGCTCGGTCGCCTTCATGACGATGTTGTCGATGTCGCCGCGCAGGAGCCGTCGCGTGCTCTTCCGCGGTGCCGGCACCGCGGCGGGATCGGTGGTTTCGTCGATC
>CALFNI010000295.1 GCA_937902695.1 uncultured Rhodanobacteraceae bacterium | reverse complement strand
GTGCGCGTGCGCGCGACGTACGATATCGTCGTCGCGACGCTCGCATACGTCAACGCGCACGCGGGCACGCTGCGCGAGGCCGTGACCCGAGCCGACGCCGAGACGATCGCGCACGCGAGCGGCCGCGCGCTCCCGCTTCTCTTCAAGACGACCGACACGCCCGTCACGTTCACGCTGAAGGGCTACGCGTTCAGCCACGAGACCAGCGCGATCTCCGGCGACACCTGGGTCACCTACGACCCGCATACGCCGAAGACGTACGAGATTCCGTCGTATCGCGACCTCGTCGCGACCGAGTCGGTGCGCTTGCCCGCGGCCTATGCGATTCCGCCGCAGTGGACGGATGTGATCGACAAGCTCGCCGAGCACGGCATCCGCACCGAACGTCTTGCGCATGCCGCTTCGGTCGACGCGGAGCGCTACGAGCTGACCAAGCCGGTCTGGGCCGACAAGCCGTTCGAAGGCCGCCACATGCTGCGCGACTTCGCGATCGCGTCCAATCGCGGGACGCTCGCGCTGCCGGCCGGCACGGTCATCGTGCCGATCGATCAGCCGGCCGCGAACGTCGCGGCGAACCTCCTGGAACCGCGCGCACCGGATTCGCTCGTGCGCTGGGGTTTTCTCGATGCGATCTTCGAGCAGAAGGAATCGCCGGACGCCCGCGTCGCCGAAGCGCTCGCGCGCGAGATGCTTGCGAAGGATCCTGCGCTGAAGGCCGAGTTCGAGGCCAGGCTCGCGGCCGATCCTGCGTTCGCGGCGAAACCCGAGGCGCGGCTCGCATTCTTCTACGAGCGCTCACCGTGGTACGCGACGCAGAAGGTCGGCGTCTATCCGGTGCTGCGGCTCGATGCGGCAGCGCTTGGCGCACTCCGCTTGCGCCACTGATCGTCGTCCCCGCGAAAGCGGGGACCCAGTGCCTTCGCTTTCGTCGGAAAGGACTCCAGGTTCCCGCTTTCGCGGGAACGACGGTCATGTGAGAAAACGTGCCGCTCGGGTCGGCTGAATCGTGAATATCCCTTCAGAAATGACCTTCGACACTGTGAGCCCTCGCCCCACCCTCCTAGCCTCGCCGATCGTCCGTTTTTCCAGGAATCCGCATGTCCCGTTTCCGGCCCCGCATGCTCGCGGTCGCCTTCGTTTTCGCCGCGCCCGGCGCTTTCGCGCACACGAATGAACGCGGTATCGACCCCCGGAATTTCGACGAATCGACCGGCGCGTGCACCGACTTTTTCGAGCACGCGAACGGCGGCTGGCTGAAGTCGAACCCGATCCCGGCCGAATACAGCCAGTGGAGTCTCGACGACGAGCTTCGCGAGCGAAACCTCGCCATGCTGCGCGAGATCCTCGACGGCGCCGCCAAGAGCACGGCCGAGCCCGGCAGCAACGCGCGCAAGATCGGCGATTTCTACGCATCGGCCATGGATGAGGCCGCCGTCAACGCGGCCGGCTATGGTCCGATCCGCGACAAGCTCGCGCGCGTCGGTGCGCTGAAGACGCCGGCCGACGTCGCGGCGCTGATCCGCGACTGGCACGCCCAGGGCATTCCGACGCTGTTCGACTTCGGCCCCGAAGCCGACATGAAGAATGCGTCGATGGCGATCGCCTACGCGACGCAGGGCGGCCTCGGCATGCCGGATCGCGATTACTACCTGCGCACCGACGCGAAGTCGAAGGCGCTGCTCGAGAAATACCGCACGCATGTCGCGAAGATGCTGACGCTCGTCGACCAGGCGAACGCGGCGGCGCAGGCGGCGTGGATCCTCGACATCGAGACGCGCCTCGCGAAAGCCTCGCTCGATCGCGTGGCGCTTCGCGAACCGGAAAACTCCTACCACATCTTCACGGTCAAGGATGCCGACGCGAAGACGCCGCACTTCTCGTGGTCGGCGTTCTACGGTGCGATCGGTCAGCCCGCGGTGGAGCGCTTCTCGCTCGCGCAGCCCGATTTCTTCGTCGCCGCCGACCGCGCGATCGCCGAAGTGCCGGTCGACCACTGGCAGGCGTACCTGCGCTGGCATCTCGTCAACTTCGCCGCGCCGGCGCTGAGCGATGCGTTCGTCGACTCCGATTTCGATTTCTACGGCAGGACGCTGCGCGGCACCGAGAAGCTGAAGCCGCGCTGGAAGCGCGCGATCGACGCGACGAACGAGGCGCTCGGCTTCGCGGTCGGCGAGGCGTACGTGGCGCGCGTGTTCCCGCCCGAGGCGAAGCAACGCGCCGAGAAGCTCGTCGCCGATCTCAAGACCGCCCTTCGCGCGCGCATCGGCAGGCTCGACTGGATGGCCGACGCGACGAAGCAAGCCGCCTACGCCAAGCTCGACACGCTGACGCCGAAGATCGGCTACCCCGACAAGTGGCGCGACTACACCCGCCTCACGATCAAGCGCGGCCCGTATTTCGACAACGTGCTCGCCGCGGCGTCGTTTGAGGCGCACCGCCAGTTCGCGAAGATCGGCAAGCCCGTGGACAAGACCGAATGGGGCATGCTGCCGCAGACCGTCAACGCGTATTACAACCCGCTGCAGAACGAGATCGTGTTTCCAGCGGCCCAGATGCAGCCGCCGTACTTCGACGCGAGCGCCGACGACGCGCTGAACTACGGCGGCATCGGCGCGGTGATCGGCCACGAGATGCTGCACGGCTTCGACGATCAGGGCAGCCGCTTCGACGCCGAGGGCAATCTCCGCGACTGGTGGACCGGCGAGGATCGCAAGCATTTCGACGCGCGCACGCAAAAGCTCGTCGAGCAGTTCGACGCCTACGTGCCGATCGACGATCTCCACATCAACGGCAAGCTGACGCTCGGCGAAAACATCGCCGATCTCGGCGGCCTCGAGGTCGCGTGGGATGCGTTCCGCATCGCCGATCCGCACGCGCAGAAGAACGACGGCTTCACGCCGGAGCAGCGCTTCTTCCTTTCGTTCGCGCAGAGCTGGCGCACGCAGCAGCGTCCCGAGGCGCTGCGCCTGCAGGTGCAGTCGAACGAGCACGCGCCGGCGAAGTACCGCGTCAACGGCCCCGTCAGCAACCTGACCGAGTTCGCCAGCGCGTTCCAGTGCTCGCCGCCGCAGCCGATGGCGCGAACGCAGGAACAGCGCGTCGTGATCTGGTAATCGCAATCCAACCCGGCTTTACGTTTCGAGGAGAAACTCCATGCATCGCAAGCTCCTGCAACCGCTCGCCCTCGCAATCTCGTTCGCGCTCTCGACCGGCAGCGCCCTGGCTGCGAGCTCGTTCGACGTCACCGAGCTCGACAAGTCGATCAGCCCGTGCAACGACTTCAACGGTTTCGTCAACGCGAAGTGGGTCGCGAAGAATCCGATCCCGGCGGACCGCACGCGCTGGGGCGCGTTCGACCAGCTGCGCGAGCACAGCCTCGAAACGCAGCACGACATCGCCGAAAAGGCCGCCAAGGGCGCCGACGGCGCGAAGGCCGGCTCGATCGAGCAGAAGATCGGCTGGTTCTATCGCTCGGGCATGGACGAAGCCGCCGTCGAGAAGGCGGGCTACGATCCGGTCAAGGGCGATCTCGCCAGGATCGACGCGCTGAAGACGCCGGCCGACATCGTTGCCTGGCTCACCGACTCGACCTCGCGCGGCCGCGCGGACGTGTTCCAGGTCGCCGTGCTGCCGGACTTCCAGAACGCCGCGATGCAGATCGCGTACACGTTCCAGGGCGGCCTCTCGCTGCCGACGAAGGATTACTACGAGAAGGCCGACTACGCCGAGCTCCGCGATGCGTACAAGGCGCACGTCGCCAAGGTGCTGCAGCTGACCGGCACGCCCGAAGCCGACGCGAAGAAGCAGGCCGACGAAGTGCTGGCATTCGCAACGCGCCTGGCGAAGGCGTCGTTCCTGCCGGTCGCGATGCGTGATCCGAAGAACCAGTATCACTTCGTCACGATCGCCCAGGCCGACAAGGTCACGCCGAACATCGAGTGGCGGAAGTTCTTCACGGCGCAGCACGCCGACGTCTCCAAGGGCTTCTCGCTGTCGCAGCCGAAGTTCTTCGCCGAAGTCGACGCGATGCTGAAGGACGTGCCGGCCGACCAGTGGCGCGCATTCCTGCGCGTGCATGCGATCGACGCGGCCTCGCCGTATCTCTCCAAGCCGTTCGCCGACGAGCACTTCGCGTTCTACGACCAGAAGCTCAACGGCCAGAAGGAGCAGCGCGTGCGCTGGAAGCGCGTCATGGACGCGATCAATGAGAACATGGGCATGGCGCTCGGCGAGCTCTACGTCGGCGTCGCGTTCCCGCCGGAATCGAAGGCGCGCGCGAAGGAGCTCGTCTCGAACCTGCAGGATGCGCTGAAGGCGCGCATCGAGAAGCTCGACTGGATGAGCGACGAGACGAAGAAGAAGGCGATCGAGAAGTGGGCGACGTTCCTGCCCAAGATCGGCTACCCCGACAAGTGGCGCGACTGGTCCGGCCTCAAGGTCGTGCCCGACAACTATTTCGCGCACGTCGATGCGGCGGCGAAGTACGAGTTCGACTACGAGATTTCGAAGGTCGG
>CALFNI010000294.1 GCA_937902695.1 uncultured Rhodanobacteraceae bacterium | reverse complement strand
ACGAATACGCTGCGGAACGAGAGGCGAGACATCACGTGTCCTCACAGGAAGCCGGCGCAAGCCTATGTATTCCCGATCGCAATTCGGTTGCGGCGAAATGGCAGCGCAATGACATCGATGACGGCGATGCGACAGTCGCGGCAATTTCCACGCGACCGGCTGCATCGCCGCGCAATCACGGAGTTGTCATCGCGCCGTACTAGCGTGCTCGGCATTGCGACGATTCCGCCGCCGGATTCCCTCGATGCCGCTGCCCAATCTCCGCGACAAGCTCGACCAGACGATCTTCGACGCCATCTATTCGCGAAGCCTGGTCTATAACACGTGCTGGGAAGATCCCGCCGTCGATCGCAAGGCGCTCGCGCTGGGCCCCGACGACACCGTGCTCGTGATCACCAGTGCCGGCTGCAACGCGCTGGACTATGCGCTCGAAGCGCCGCGGCGCATCCATGCGGTGGATGCGAACCCGCGCCAGACCGCACTGCTCGAGCTCAAGATCGCCGGCATCCGCGCGCTTGCGTTCGACGATTTTTTCGCCATGTTCGGCGAGGGCTATCACGCGAGCTTCGACGCGCTCTACCACAAGCATCTGCGCCCGACGCTGTCGCCGTTCGCGCGAACGTGGTGGGATCGTCACCGGCGCTGGTTCACGAGCCCGCGCGGCAGTTTCTATTTCCATGGGCTCTCCGGCGTCGTCGCGCGCACGGTGCGCGCGTATTTCGCGTCGCGCCCGCCGCTTCGCGAGGCGATGGCCGACCTGTTCGATGCGCCGACGCTCGCCGAGCAGCAGGCCATCTACGACACGCGCGTCGCGCCGCTGCTCTGGAACAAGGCCGTCAACTGGGCGATCTCGCGCCAGCTCACGATGAGCATGCTCGGCGTGCCGTATCCGCAACGACGGCTCGTCGAGGCGCAGCACGCCGGCGGCGTATCCGGGTTCATACGGAGCTGCGTGCAGCACGTGTTCCGCCAGCTGCCGCTCGGCGACAACTATTTCTGGCGCGTCTACATCACGGGCCGCTACCGGCGCGACTGCTGTCCCGAATACCTCAAGCGCGAGAACTTCGAGCGCCTCAAGGCCGGTCTCGTCGACCGCATCGTGCCGCACACGATGACCGTGACGGAGCTCCTGCGCACGCACGAGGAACCGATCTCGCGCTTCGTGCTGCTCGATCACATGGACTGGATGAGCTCCTACCACCCGGCCGCGCTGATCGAGGAATGGGAGGCGATTCGCCTGCGCGCCGCGCCGCGCGCGCGCATCCTGCTGCGCAGCGCGCACGCGCGGCCCGCGTACCTCGACGCGATCCGCATCGGCCCCGATGGCGAAAGGCTCCGCGACGTGTTCCGTTTCATGGACGACGTCGCCGACGCGCTGCAGCCGCACGACCGCGTGCACACCTACGCCGGGTTCGTGATCGCCGATGTCCCGGCTTGAGGCGCTGCGCGGCGATTTCGCGACCGTGCAGCGCATGCTGCGCGGCATGCCGCGCGGCACGTCGCACGCCGAGGCGCTGTCGGCCTTCTATGCGCCGCAGGCGCGGCACTACGATCGCTTCCGCGAGAGGCTGTTGCAGGGTCGCGAGGCGCTGATCGAGCGGCTGCCGCTCGCCGACGGCGCGCGCATCGTCGAGCTCGGCGGCGGCACCGGACGCAATGCCGAGTTCTTCAGGTCGAAGCTCGATCGCGTCGAGTCGCTGACGATCGTCGATGTCTGCGCGCCGCTGCTGGCGCAGGCACGCGAGCGCGCGCTCGGCATTCCGCAGCTTCGCATCGTCGAGGCCGATGCGACGACGTACCAGCCGGACGAGCCGGTCGACGTCGTGTATTTCTCGTACGCGCTGACGATGATTCCCGACTGGCGCGCGGCGATCGCGAACGCGGTTGCGATGCTGAAGCCAGGCGGCGTGCTCGGCGTCGTCGATTTCCATGTATCGGAACGGCGCGTCCCGGACGGCTTCGCGCAGCACGGCGCCTTGACGCGCGCGTTCTGGCCGATCTGGTTTCGCCATGACGGCGTGCGCGTGTCGTCGCAGCATTTCCCGGAGTTGCGCCGGCTGTTGCCCGATCACGCGTTCGTCGAAGCGCGCGCAGGCGTGCCGTATCTGCCGTTCGGGCGTGTGCCGTATTACGTATTCGTGGGGCGCAAGCCTGCGATGCGGCGCCGCCTGTCCTCGCGCGAGAAATATTCCCAGCGCCTGTCCCGCTGATTGTCCCCTCTCCCGCAAGCGGGAGAGGGGAAAGAGCGGCGCGAGAGAGGTATGTGGAGCTAGCTTCCGCTCGCGGCGTCGAGCTCCGCGATCTCTTCCTTGGTCAACGACAGGCGCGTCGCCGCCGCGATATCGCGCACCTGCTGCGCGCTCGTCGCGCTCGCGATCGGCGCCGTGATGCTCGGCCGCGCGATGAGCCACGGCAGCGCAACCTGCGCGGGTGTCGCCCGATGCGCGGCGGCGATCGAATCCAGCGCCGTCAGGACGCGCAGACCTCGCGCATTGAGATATTTCTGCACCGAGCCGCCGCGCGCCGCGCTCTTGCCGAGATCGGCCTCGCTGCGGTATTTGCCGGTCAGGAAGCCGCTCGCGAGCGCGTAGTAGCAGACGACGCCGAGCTTCTCGCGCCTGACGATGGGCTCGATGTCCTTCTCGTAGTTGCGGCGGGCGACGAGGTTGTATTCCGGCTGCACGACCTCATAGCGCGGCAATCCGTGCTCCGCGCTGACCGCGAGCGCTTCTGCGAGCCGCGCGCCCGAATAGTTCGACGCTCCGATCGCGCGCACCTTGCCGGCCTCGATGAGCCGCTGGAATGCGCCGAGCGTATCGGCAAGCGGTACCGACGCGTCATCTTCGTGCGCGAAATACAGGTCGATCCGGTCGATGCCGAGCCGCTGCAGCGAATCGTCGGCGGCCGCGGCGATGTTCGCCGGCGACAGACCCTTGCGCTTCGACCACTTGGCGACCTTCGTCGCGATGACCACCTTGTCGCGCTTGCCGCTCTTCTTCAGCCAGCGCCCGATGATCGTCTCGGATTCGCCGCCGCTGTTGCCGGGCACCCAGCCGGAGTACGTATCGGCCGTGTCGATGCACTGGAGGCCTTCGGCGACGAATGCGTCGAGCACCGCGAACGATGCGGCCTCGTCGGCGCTCCAGCCGAACACGTTGCCGCCGAGCGCGAGCGGTGCGATCGCGATGTCCGTGTTTCCGATCTTGCGCATGTCCATCGGCGTTCTCCGTTCGAATCGGATCACGTGGAGACGCCGCAGGATTTCAAAAGGCGACGCCGGCGTAAAGCCCGTGCGACCGCGCCGGCTTTCGACTACAGGTTCGCCCGCGGATGCGCGCGACGCGCGCGCGAAGGAATCAGATCAGCGCATCAGGCCGCTTGGCGCCGGCGAAGCGCTTGGCCCAGTACGACTCGTCGAGATGATCGATGCGCACGCGCTTGCCGCGCGAGGGCGCATGGATGAAGAGGCCGTTGTCGAGATACATGCCGACGTGCGAAACGCGCTTGCCGCGCGTCTTGAAGAAGACGAGATCGCCCATCTTGAGGTCGCTCTTGTCGACGCGGTCGCCTTCGGCGAACTGGCTCGTCGAATTGGCAGGCAGCTTCGAGCCGAGCGCCTGCTGGTAGACATAGCGCACGAAGCCGCTGCAATCGAAGCCGGTCGAGAGCTCGCGCCCGCCGCGCACGTAGGCGATGTTGCGAAGCTTCAGCGCGAAATCGGCGAGGAGCCGGCGGGGCGATACCGACGTGTGCAGGACGATGTCCGCGCCGAGCGCGGCGACGTTCACGTCGTCCACGACATCAACGCGCGCCGAGGCGCCGGGCGCGGCGGCGGGCGACGAGCCGGGCCGATCGGCGACCGGATGATCCGGCGGCAGCAGGGGACTCGAAACGGCCGGTTGCGAAACGCATGCGAACGCCAGTGCGGCAAAAACGGAAAAACGGAGCGCAGCAGCCGTTCGCATGGAGGCCATACGGTGCAAATCCCTTGGGTGGAGACGTTGTTCTGGCGGTCGTCGCTCAGCCCCGCGCCGGCGACGACGGGCCGAACCGTAGCAAACACCGCTGAGACTGTTGTTCGGTTCGCGTTAAGGTCGTGCGATCCGTCACGCCGGACTTCGCAAATCCGCAATCTGCGTAAAGCGGAGCGTGATTTTGTGTGATGCAGCGATCAGATCAGCGCGGGACGAGCGATTGCCGCGCCGCAGCAAGAACCGCGTCGGTCCAGCGCGCGTATTGCGCGCCGGACGGGTGCAGCCGGTCGCCGACCAGCATATCCGGCGCATCGCCGGCCGATCGCGAGATCGCGGTGACATCGACGAACGCGACGCCGCGATCGCGGGCGATTTCCCGCGCAGTCGCATTGAAGGCATCGATTTCGATCGCGACCTCGCGCGGATCGCGCTTGTGCGCGCGCGCGAAGCCGGTGACGCCCCAGTCCGGGATCGAGACGACGACGACGCGCTCGGTGCGCTCGCCCGCGAGCGCGATCGCGCGCGCGAGCAGCGCGGCGAACTCCTCGCGGTAATTCGCAAGGCCGCGGCCGCGGTACTGGTTGTTGACGCCGATCAGCAGCGTGACGAGCGCGTACGGCGGCGCGAGCGTCGCGCCGTCCATCGCGTGCGAAAGCTCGTCCGTCGTCCAGCCGGTCGTCGCGACGATCGCGGGATCGCCGATGTCGACGCCGGCAGCGCGCAGCCGTGCCGCGAGCTGCACGGGCCAGCGCTCCGCGGGCGCGACGCCTTCGCCGATCGTGTAGGAATCGCCGAGCGCGAGATAGCGCCCGCGCGCGTTGGCCGTGGTCGACATCGTGGACACCGTTGCGGCGAGAACGAGAACCGCAAGACGAACGAGAAGCATGCCGCGCCCGCCGATACGATTCGAGGCGCCGATGCTAGCAACGCCGGCGCGTCGCTGCAGCCGCGCCGCACGCCGGCACGTCACGGCGGGCATATCCCGGCTAAGATCAGCCGATGCAGCTCGATGCCGACGCGGAACGTCGCCTCGTCCGGATCGGCTGGCGCGCGGGCCCGCTGCCCGACGATGCGCCGGCCGATGCGGCGGTGGTGCGCGTCATCGCGCAGCACCGCGCCGGCTACGAGCTGCACGACGGCACCGCGCCCTTCAACGCGCAGCCGGCGCCGCGGTTCCTGAAGCGCGGCATCGATCCGACCGAGCGGCCGGCGGTCGGCGATTTCGTGCTGATCGTGCCGGGCGCGCCGCCGCAGATCGAACGCGTGCTGCCGCGCCGCACCGTGCTCTCGCGCGCGGCCGCCGGCGAACGGCACCAGCGCCAGCTCATCGCGGCCAACGTCGACACGGTCATCGTCATGAGCGGCCTCGACGGCGATCTCAACGCGGCGCGCATCGAGCGCTACCTCGTGCTGATCGGCGAGAGCGGCGCGACGCCCGTCATCGTGCTGACCAAGGCCGATCGCGCCGGGAACGTCGGCGCGGCCGTCGACACGCTCCGCGCGCGCGTGCCGCCGGAGGTCGACATCGTCGCGATCAATGCGAAATCGCCCGAGGGCATCGCGCCGCTGCTGAAATATTTCGGGCCCGGCGACACGGCCGTGCTGGTCGGATCGTCCGGCGTCGGCAAGTCGACGCTGACCAATACGCTGCTCGGCGAAGCGCGCCAGGAGACGAGCGCCGTGCGCGAGCACGACAGTCGCGGCCGTCACACGACGACGCATCGCGCGCTGATCATGCTGCCGTCGGGCGGCTGCCTGATCGACACGCCCGGCATGCGCGAGATCAAGCTCACCGGCGAGGAGGATCTCGATCAGGGCCAGTTCGCCGATATCGAAGCGCTCGCGCAGCAGTGCCGCTTCGGCGACTGCAGCCACCAGAGCGAGCCCGGTTGCGCCGTGCGCGCCGCGCTCGAGGACGGCCGGCTCGATCCCGAGCGCTGGCAGAACTACCTGAAGCTCCGCGACGAGCTCGCGGCGGCGGCCGATTCGCTCGAAGCGCAGATGCGGCGCAAGGGCGAGGCGCGCGTGCTGACGAAGGCGCTGACGCGGCGGCTCAACGAGAAGTACGGGCCGCGCTGAGCGGCGTCAGTCGAATCCGTTCGCGAAGATGGCGTTCGGCGCCTCGCCGCGATCGCGAGGTTGTTCGTGCCGCGACCGTTACGTTCTGCTCGCGATGGACGTCCAGCAGTAGCGGCGGACGTCGTTGGACGCGTTCAGCGCGACGATCGTGTATCGCGCCGGTGCTCATTCCGACCTGAACCCCACTTTGGCGTGCGTGCCGTCGCAGAAGGGCTTGTTCTGCGAATGGCCGCAGCGGCAGAGCCATGTTTTCGCCGTCTTCGCGAGCGTCGTGCCGGTACCGGAGACGATTTCGAGCGATCCTTCGATCTTGAGCGGCCCGTTCTTCGTCGCCGTGATCCTGAGGGGTCCGTCGCGCGTCGCGAGCGCTTCGATGTCGCCGTGGTTCGCTTCGCCCGTGGCCCTGAAACCCGAGTCGTGATGGCGCGCGTCGCAGAAAGGCTTCGATTGCGACGCGCCGCAGCGGCACAGGACGCGTCGGTAGCCGACGCCCGGATTGCCGTCGATCACGAGCTCTGCATGGAAGAAATAC
>CALFNI010000293.1 GCA_937902695.1 uncultured Rhodanobacteraceae bacterium | reverse complement strand
CCGAACAGGTCGCCGACGACGTTCATGCCGTCCATCAGCGGGCCTTCGATGACGTCGAGCGGACGCGTCGAGAGCTGGCGCGCTTCCTCGGTGTCGGCGTCGACGAACGCATCGATGCCATGCACCAGCGCGTGCGCGAGCCGCTGGCGGATCGGCAGAGAGCGCCAGGCGAGCGCTTCGACGACGACTTCGCCCTTCTTCGACTTGTAGCGCTCGGCGATCTCGAGCAGCCGCTCGGTCGAGTCCTTGCGGCGATTCAGCACGACGTCCTCGACGCGCTCGCGCAGCTCGGGATCGAGGTCGTCGTAGATCGGCAGCGCGCCGGCATTGACGATGCCCATGTCCATGCCCGCGCGGATCGCGTGGAAAAGGAAGACGACATGGATGGCCTGGCGCACGGTCTCGTTGCCGCGGAACGAAAACGACACGTTCGAGACGCCGCCCGAGACATGGCAGTGCGGCAGCGTCGCCTTGATGACGCGCGTCGCCTCGATGAAGTCGACCGCGTAGTTGTCGTGCTCCTCGATGCCGGTCGCGATCGCGAAGATGTTGGGGTCGAAGATGATGTCTTCGGGCGGGAAGCCGACTTCTTCAGTCAGGATCCTGTAGGCGCGCGTGCAGATTTCGACCTTGCGCGCACACGTGTCGGCCTGGCCCTGCTCGTCGAACGCCATCACGACCGCGGCCGCGCCATAGCGCAGGACCTTGCGCGCGTGCTCGATGAAGACCTCTTCGCCTTCCTTCAGCGAGATCGAGTTGACGACGCCCTTGCCCTGCAGGCATTTCAGGCCCGCCTCGATCACGCTCCACTTCGACGAATCGACCATCACCGGCACGCGCGCGATGTCGGGCTCGGACGCGATCAGTTTCAGGAACCGCGACATCGCGGCCTCGGAATCGATCAGGCCTTCGTCCATGTTGACGTCGAGGATCTGCGCGCCGCTTTCGACCTGCTGGCGCGCGACCTCCACCGCGTCGGCGAAGCGGTCGTCCTTGATCATCTTGCGGAATTGCGCGCTGCCGGTGACGTTCGTGCGCTCGCCGACGTTGACGAAGAGGAGGTCGGGCGTGATGACGAGCGGCTCGAGGCCGGCGAGGCGTGTGTAGCGGGGCGAGTTCGTGTGCATTTGTTAGCCCTTCTCCCTTTGCGGGAGAAGGGTTGGGATGAGGGGTTCGCGCGCAACGCGCGCGCGTTCGCAGTGACAGATTGCGGCGTCGAACCGACTGGCCCTCACCCCAGCCCTCTCCCGCGAGCGGGAAAGGGGGTGCGTTGGCGCGATCGTCGAGGTCATGCCGCTTCGCGCGTCGACGAAGAAGAAGGCAGCACGCGCGGCGGCACGCCGCGCACCGCCTCGGCGATCGCCTTGATGTGCGCCGGCGTCGTGCCGCAGCAGCCGCCGACGAGATTGACGAGCCCGGCTCGCGCGAACTCGCCGACGATCGCCGCCATGTGCTCGGGTGTCTCGTCGTATTCGCCGAACGCGTTCGGCAGGCCCGCGTTCGGATGCGTGCTGACGCCGCACTCCGCGATGTTCGACAGCACGTCGACGTACTGGCGAAGCTCCGCCGCGCCGAGCGCGCAGTTGAGACCGATCGAGAGCGGACGCGCATGACGCATCGACGCGTAGAACGCCTCGGCGGTCTGGCCCGACAGCGTGCGGCCCGAGAGATCCGTGATCGTACCCGAGATCATCACCGGCAACCGCGCGCCGCGCGCTTCGAACAATTCGTCGATCGCGAAGAGGGCCGCCTTCGCGTTCAGCGTGTCGAAGATCGTCTCGACCATGATCGTATCGGCGCCGCCGTCGACGAGGCCCTCGGCCGCTTCGCGATAGGTCGCGCGAAGCTCGTCGAAGCTCGTGTTGCGGAAACCCGGATCGTTGACGTCGGGGCTGATCGACGCGGTGCGGCTCGTCGGGCCGAGCACGCCGATCACGAAGCGCGGCTTGTCGGGCGTCTTCTTCTCGGCGGCATCGCAGGCGGCGCGCGCGAGGCGCGCACCTTCGCGGTTGAGCTCGTAGACGAGATGCTCGAGCCTGTAGTCGGCCTGGCTGACCGAAGTCGCGTTGAACGTGTTCGTCTCGACGAGATCGGCGCCGGCGTCGAGATACGCCGTGTGAATCGCCGAGATCACGTCGGGCCGCGTCAGCGTCAGAAGATCGTTGTTGCCCTTGAGATCGCTGCCGGGGCTCGTGATGGCATCGCGCCCGGGCTCGTGCTCGCGATCGAATCCATGCGCGAAGCGCTCGCCGCGGTAGTCGCTCTCGGCGAGCCGGTAGCTCTGCACCATCGTGCCCATCGC
>CALFNI010000292.1 GCA_937902695.1 uncultured Rhodanobacteraceae bacterium | reverse complement strand
ACGAAGCTGATCGTCGCGCCGAACTCGCCGAATGCGCGCGCGAACGCGAGCACGCAGCCGGCCGCGATGCCGCGCAGCGACAGCGGCAGCGTGATCGTCGCGAAGCGGCGCCACGCGCGCGCGCCGAGCGTTTCGGCGGCTGCTTCGAGGCGCCGATCGACGCTGTCGAACGCGACGCGGATCGAGAGCACGAGCAGCGGAAACCCCATGACCGCGGCCGCGACGACCGCGCCGGTCCAGCGGAACGCGAACACGATGCCGATCTCGGCGAGCGCATGTCCGAGCGGCGCGTTCCGGCCGAGCAGGGCGAGCAGCGCGTAGCCGGTCACGACCGGCGGCAGGATCAGCGGCAGGAACAGGATCGCCTCGACGAGCGTGCGTCCGAAGAAGCGCTTGCGCGAGAGCGCCCATGCGATCGCGAGCGCGACCGGCAGCGAAGCGGCGACGCTCAGCAACGCGACGCGCAGGCTGAGCGTGAGCGCGTCCCAGTCCTGCGGCGACAGCCAGTCGCTCATCTAGCGTTTCGCGGGCGCGTCGAAGCCATGGCGCACGAAGATCGCCTGCGACGACGGCGCGCGCAAGAGGCCGAGCAGCTTGCGCGCCATCGGCGTGTCGTGGCCGGCGACGATCGCGGCCGGATAGACGATCGGCGCGTGCGAGGCGTCGGGGAACGTACCGACGACGCGGACGGCCGGTTCCGACACGGCGTCCGAGCGATAGACGATGCCGAGCGGCGCCTCGCCCCTGGCGACGAAGTTCAGCGCCGCGCGCACGTTGTCGGCGGAGACGACACGCGGCCGGATCGAGTCCCACACGCCGAGCGACGTCAGCGATGCCCTGGCGTATTTTCCGGCCGGCACGCTGTTCGGCTCGCCGAGCGCGAGGCGGCCGTCGGCGCCGAGCGCGCCGGCGAGATCGAACTTCGGCGCGATCGTCAGCGCGAGCGTGCTGTCCTTCGGCGCGACCAGCACGAGCGCGTTGCCGAGGAGATCGACGCGCGTCGCCTCGACGACCCTGCCTTTCGCGGCCGCGGCGTCCATCCAGTCCTCGTCGGCCGAGATGAAGATCGATGCGGGCGCCCCGGCTTCGATCTGATGCTCGAGCTGCGAGCTTGCGGCGTAGCTCGCCTTGATCCCACCGAGCGCTTTCGCGTCGGGTGTCGAGATGATCTCGTCGAGCGCGGGCTTGAGGCTCGCGGCCGCGAACACCAGCAACTCGTCGGCCACCGCGCGGAGCGGCAATACGGCCGTCGCGAGCGTGAGCAGCACAGCGAGCGAACAGCGAAAAAGCGCGCGATGGATCATCGTTTCACTCTCCCCGGTTGACGCGGGCGCCGTGTCGGCGCGTGAATGGCGACTCCGGTCCGACCGTGCGGAGCGCTGCGATGAAAGCGAAAGAACTTCGGGAGCTCATGCGCTTGCGCCTGCGCCTCGGGCCGGGCATCGATCTCGGACCGGGCAAGGCGGACCTGCTCGAAGGCATCCTCGAGACGGGTTCGATCTCGGCCGCCGGGCGGCGCATGCGCATGAGCTACAAGCGCGCATGGCAGCTCGTCGATGAGCTCAACGGCCTCTTCGATGCGCCGCTGGTCGCGGCGAGCCCCGGCGGGGGCGGCGGCGGAGGCGCGTCGCTGACGAAGCGCGGCCGCGACGTGCTCGCGCGCTACCGGCGCATGCACGCGGCGTGCGTCGCGGCGATCGCGGTCGATCTGAGGTTCCTCCATGCGCCTCGGTCTTCGTCGGCCGGTTGATCTGGATCAAGGCGCGGGTGCGTCGCCTTCGTTATAGTCTGAAGGAAATAGCGCAGCTTGTCGCGACGGAAGAAAAGGGGGTTCGATGCGGTACGCGCTGCTTTCCGCCGCAATCGCCGCAGCCGCGCTCGCCGGCCCGGCGCATGCGTACGATTACGACGACTGGCCGACGCACTACACGTTCGGCGACGGCACCGATCTTGGCCTGGTGCTGGTCTATCGCTACGACCTCAACGATTTCAGCGACGACCGCAAGCCCGATGGATCGAACGCGTTCGAGGATTCATCGACGAACCGCCGCAAGGAGCTCGGCCTCTCGCTGCGGAAAAAAGGCCTGTACGACGCGATCATCGACTACGAATACCAGGGCAAGACCTGGCTCGACACGAACGTGCGGTTCTATTCGAAGGCGTTCTTCGGCGAGGATTACGGCGCGTTCCGCTTCGGCTATTCGAAGACGCCGGTGTCGTTCGAGGGCAACACGTCGACCAAGGCTGATTCCTTTCTCGAGCTTGCGTTGCCCTCGCAGGCGATCTACGAGAATCGGCGCACCGGCATCGATTGGCTGTTCGAGCGCCCGCAGTATGTCGTCAACGCCG
>CALFNI010000291.1 GCA_937902695.1 uncultured Rhodanobacteraceae bacterium | reverse complement strand
GCCATCCGGCGCCTCGCCGCTTGCCAGCAGGATGCCCGCCGCCTTGGCGTCGCCGATCATCAGGTCATTGGGCCATTTCACGCGCGCCGCTTTAGGATCGGCGAGATAGGCGCGCGCCAGATCACAGGTCGCGAGCGCCGCCACGAACGACAGTTGCGCCGTCTCTGCCGCGGGCTTGTCGGTGGTCAGCAGGAGCGTGCAGTAGAGGTTGCCCTCCCCGCCTTCCCAGCTGCGGCCACGACGCCCCTTGCCGGCGGTCTGGCGGCGCGCGGCGATCCATAAGGGACCGCGTTCGCCGCCTATCGCCTGGCGACGCGCCTCGGCGTTTGTAGAGTCGGTCTCGTCGAGAAAGATGCGCTCGGGCGCGGCGGGTGGGCTGACGTAATCGGCGCCGCGCGAGACGGGCGCCGGGCTCCCCCGCGTGGCGGCCGCTGCCGCGGACGCGCCGAGAACGACCGCACACGCGGCCGCGAGCTTCAGGAACAGGTTCATCGCGGAATCCCCAATGGCCGGAGTTCGATGCACCGGATGGTACGTCCTCGATTCAGCCTTGCGGGCGAATCAATCGTCATCCTCCGGCAACGCCTTATCGTCCCCCAGCAGGACGAGTTGTTCAAGCACGATTTCTCCACTTGTGCTGTGCGCCCGCAATGGCGATGCGCCGGTCCCGTAGCGCGCGTGCGCCTCGTGTCCGCCATTCGGCAGCGAATGGACGCTGAGGCCGAATCCGGTGCTGAGCTTTCCGCCGGTTTCCGCGCTCAGCGCGACGTTCCCGAACGTCGGCACGAGCAGCACGATGCGGCCCGACCCGGTGACGATTTCGCTCGGGCCTTGCCAGTCCTTGCCGATTGCGATCGCGCGGATCTGGCCCGAATTGCTCCTGAGCGTGAGGCGGGCCAGCGACGAGGCGTGGATCTCGCCCGATTCGCTGGTCGCCTCGATCGCGCCGGCGCGTCGCGTCGCGAAAATGCGCGCGTCGCGCGTCGAAAGCTTCAGCGCGAGGTCGGTCGGCAGGTACACGGCGATGTCCGCGCGCGCGCCGGCGCTCGCGCGGTCGGTCGTTGCGGTCGCACCGTCGACGGCGACGTCTAGGTAGAAGGTGTCGCCTTCGCTGTGCGTCTTGAACTCGACGTTCGCGAACTTCGGCGGGAGATGCTGGATCACCGCGTGTACGCCGACTTCGCGCTCGTCGCGGCTGCGGACGTTGATCTCGCCCCAGGGATTGTCGATCGCGACGCGCTTGATGGCGGCGTCGAGATCGAACGACTTGTCGAGGCGTTCGATGCGGACGTCGGTGCGCGCGTCGTTCTGTGCCGTCGGCGAGCATGCGGCGGCAAGGAGCGCAGCGGCGACTACGCCGACGCGGCGCAGCAGGGTGAGCGGATGCATGGGCATTCAGTCCAGGAAAATCAGGAAAGCGGCGACGACGATCAGCGCAAACCCCGCCAGGTGATTCCATCGGATCGGCGCGCCGAGATACAGCACCGAAACCGCGAAGAACACGCAGAGCGTGATGATTTCCTGGATCGCCTTCAGCTGGGCCGGATTGTAGACGGCGTAGCCGTAGCGGTTCGCCGGCACCTGCAGGCAGTACTCGAAGAACGCGATGCCCCAGCTCACGGCGATGACGATCCAGAGCGGCCGGTCGGTGTACTTGAGATGGCCGTACCAGGCGAACGTCATGAATACGTTCGAGCCGATCAGCAGCAGGATGGGCGTCAGGTAGTTCGCCATCGTCGTCGTCCGCGGGGGAGGCGACGCATGGTAGCGGCAGCGGGTCCGCGTGTTCATTCGGGGGCGCCCGCGCCCGGTCGCGCGGGCGATGCGACGGGCCGTGGCCTTCCGGCGGCCCACCGGGCCTAACGGCACATGGCGCCCGCGCCTGCGCGCAGCTAGGCTCTTCCACCCGTTCAGCGACGACGGCCTGCCTGAGGCCGCTCGCACCCTGACTTTCGATCATTCGAGTTCGACAGAGGATCCTTCCCATGATGCGAGCACGCGGTCTCTCGGCTGCCATGAGCCTTGCCTTCCTGACGACATCGCTTCTCGCCGGCGCCACGACGACGCCGGCCGGCGGCAGCAAGCTGCCCGCCGACAATCCGTTCGCAGCCGAATCGACCCTGCCGTTCCACGCGCCGCACTTCGACAAGATCAAGGTCGCCGACTACGCGCCGGCCTTCGAGGAGGGCATGCGCGTGCATCTCGCCGAGATGGAGGCGATCGCCAACGATCCGGCCAAGCCGACGTTCGCGAACACGATCGACAAGGCCGAGCGCTCCGGCCTGCTGCTGACGCGCGTCGCCAAGGTGTTCTTCAACCTCGCGCAGTCGAACACGAACCCGGACATCCAGAAGCTGCAGGCCGATCTGGCGCCCAAGCTCGCGCAGCACCAGGACGAGATCTTCCTCAATCCGAAGCTCTTCGCACGCATCAAGGCGCTCCACGACGCGCGCGACGGCATGCAGGATCCGGAGCAGAAGCGCCTCGTCGAGCGCTACTACCAGAACTTCGTGCGCGCCGGCGCACTGCTCAACGACGCCGACAAGGCGACGCTGCGCAAGCTCAACGAGGAAGAGTCGAAGCTCACGACCGAGTTCCAGACCAAGCTCCTCGCCGCGACGAACGCGGCCGCGCTCGTCGTCGACGACAAGAAGCAGCTCGACGGCTTCAGCGACGCCGACGTCGCGGCTGCGGCGGAAGCTGCGAAATCGCGCAAGCTCGACGGCAAATGGGTCGTCGTCCTGCAGAACACGACGCAGCAGCCGGCGCAGGTGTCGCTGAAGGATCGCGCGACGCGCGAGAAGCTCTTCGACGCCTCGATCCACCGCGCCGACCGCGGCGACGCGAACGACACGCGGCAGATCATCCAGCGCCTCGCCAAGCTCCGCGCCGAGCGCGCCGAGCTCCTCGGCTTCAAGAACTACGCTTCGTACTCGCTCGACGATCAGATGGCGAAGACGCCCGAGAACGCGATCAAGCTGATGACCGACATGGTCCCGGCCGCGACGAAGAAAGCCGCCGGCGAGCAGGCCGACATGCAGACGCTCGTCGACAAGCAGAAGGGCGGCTTCAAGATCGCGCCGTGGGACTGGCAGTTCTACGCCGAGCAGGTGCGCAAGGCGCAGTACGATCTCGACGAAGCGCAGATCAAGCCGTATTTCGAGCTCGACAACGTCCTCAAGAACGGCGTCTTCTTCGCCGCGAACAAGCTCTATGGACTCACGTTCAAGGAGCGCAAGGACATCCCGGTCTACCAGCCGGACGTGCGCGTGTTCGAGGTGTTCGATGCCGACGGCAAGTCGCTCGCGCTCTGGTACGCCGATTACTTCAAGCGCGATTCGAAATCCGGCGGCGCCTGGATGGACAGCTTCGTCGACCAGTCGGGCCTGCTCGGCAACAAGCCGGTCGTGTTCAACGTCTGCAACTTCACCAAGCCAGCCGCCGGCCAGCCGGCGCTGATCAGCTTCAGCGACGTGACGACGATGTTCCACGAGTTCGGCCACGCGCTGCACGGCATGCTCTCGAACGTGAAGTACCCGACGCTGGCCGGCACCAACGTGCCGCGCGACTTCGTCGAGTTCCCCTCGCAGTTCAACGAGCACTGGGCGCTCGATCCGGTCGTGTTCGCGAACTACGCCAAGCACTACAAGACGGGCGCGCCGATGCCGGCCGAGCTCGTCGAGAAGATCAAGAAGTCGCACACGTTCAACCAGGGCTTCGAGACGACCGAATACCTCGCCGCCGCGCTGCTCGACATGGCGTGGCATTCGCTGCCGGCAGATGCGCCGACGCAAGACGTCGCGAAGTTCACGAAGGATTCGCTCAAGAAGTACAACATCGACGTGCCGGCCGTGCCGCCGCGCTACAAGACGCCGTACTTCGCGCACATCTGGGGCGGCGGCTATTCGGCCGGCTACTACGCCTACCTCTGGAGCGAGGTGCTCGACGACGACGCGTATGCCTGGTTCAAGGAGCACGGCGGCATGACGCGCGAGAACGGCCAGCGCTTCCGCGAGATGGTGCTCTCGCGCGGCAGCACGAAGGACATGGCCGAGCTCTATCGCGCGTTCCGCGGCCGCGATCCGAGCGTCGAGCCGCTGCTCGAGGAGCGCGGGCTCAAGACGGCGTCGACCGAGTCCGCGGCGCCCGCCGCCGCCGGCCACTGATCAGCTTTCCCCTCTCCCGCTCCGCGGGAGAGGGCAGGGTGAGGGCAATCTCGCGACAGCCCTCCCCGAAAGCCCCACTCCGACAGCCCTCACCCCAGCCCTCTCCGGCAAGCAGGAGAGGTGGAACGGCGAGCGGGGCATAGCGCTGGCTTGACCGAAAGGCGTATCTTCACGCTTGACTAACGTTTGCGTGTCGGTAGGGTTCGCCGTGGAAGCGGCGTCAACGGGGGCGCACATGGGAAAGCGCGACGATCAGTCGGGATTGATCCTCCTGATCGAGGATAACCGCGGAATTTCGGAGACCGTCGGCGAATTCCTGGAAAGGCGCGGCTATTCGGTCGATTACGCCGCCGACGGCATCACCGGCCTTCACATCGCGGTGACCAACAGCTACGACGTCATCGTGCTCGACCTCATGCTGCCGGGCCTCGACGGCATCGAGCTCTGCCGCAAGCTCCGCAGCGAAGCGAAACTGTCGACGCCGGTGCTGATGCTGACCGCGCGCGACACCGTCGAGGACAAGCTCGTCGGCCTCGACGCGGGCGCCGACGATTACCTGGTCAAGCCGTTCGAGATCCGCGAGCTCGAAGCGCGCATCCGCTCGCTGATCCGCCGCGACCGCCGCCAGGTCTCGACCGAGGTGCTGAAGGTCGGCGATCTCGTGCTCGACACGGCGACGCTGCGCGTCACGCGCGCCGGCAAGGATTTGCCGCTCTCGCCGATCGGCGTGAAGCTCCTGACGATCCTGATGCGCGAATCGCCGCGCGTCGTCAGCCGCCGCGACATCGAGCGCGAGGTCTGGGGCGATCTCCTGCCCGATTCGGACACGCTGCGCAGCCATCTCTACAACCTGCGCAAGGTCATCGACAAGCCGTTCACGCG
>CALFNI010000290.1 GCA_937902695.1 uncultured Rhodanobacteraceae bacterium | reverse complement strand
TATCGGACGCGGGTAACTGGGCTGCGCGCTGCGCACGGCTACGGCGTGCGCGGTCGCGGCGACGAGCGTCGCGGCGCCAAGCACCCGCATGCAGCGGCCAAGCCGGTGTCTCGCAGCCCCGTGAGCTGACTTCACCCCGATTCCCCCCGTCGGGGCGGCACGTCCGGTGCCGCGGCGACGCGAATATTCTGCGCGATTTTGCCGTTGCGCGCCCCCGGTCGCGGTACCGATGCCCGGGCGCGCCGCGAACGGTAAACTACCGGGTCCCCGGTCGGCCCGATTCCATGTCGCTGCAGAACCCCAAGGTCGGCTTCGTCAGCCTCGGCTGTCCGAAAGCCCTCGTAGATTCCGAGCGCATTCTGACGCAGCTGCGCGTCGAGGGCTACGACATCGTGCCGAGCTATGACGCGGCCGACGTCGTCGTCGTCAACACCTGCGGCTTCATCGACGCGGCCGTGACCGAGTCGCTCGACGCGATCGGCGAGGCGCTCGAGGAAAACGGCAAGGTCATCGTCACGGGCTGCCTCGGCAAGCGCGCCGAGGTGATTCGCGCGGCGCACCCGGATGTGCTTTCGATCTCCGGTCCGCAGGACTATGCGAGCGTCATGAACGCCGTGCACGCGGCGCTGCCGCCGAGGCACGACCCGTTTCTCGATCTGGTGCCGCCGCAAGGCATCAAGCTCACGCCCAAGCACTACGCATACCTCAAGATCTCCGAGGGCTGCAATCACCGTTGCACGTTCTGCATCATTCCGTCGATGCGCGGCGACCTCGTGTCGCGGCCGGTCGACGAGGTGCTGATCGAAGCCGAGAAGCTCGTCAAGGGCGGCGTCAGGGAATTGCTCGTCGTCTCGCAGGACACGAGCGCGTACGGCGTCGACATGAAGTACGCCTCGCGCGAGTGGCGCGGCAATGCGTACGAGACGCGCATGACGGGCCTCTGCAAGGGGCTCGCCGAGCTCGGCGTCTGGGTGCGGCTCCATTACGTCTATCCGTATCCGCACGTCGACGACGTGATCCCGCTGATGGCGGACGGCGGGATCCTTCCGTACCTCGACATTCCGTTCCAGCACGCGAGCCCGCGCATCCTGAAGCTGATGAAGCGGCCGGGCGCGGTCGACAAGGTGCTGAGCCGCGTCCGCGCGTGGCGCGAGGCGTGTCCCGATCTCACGCTCCGCTCGACGTTCATCGTCGGCTTTCCGGGCGAGACCGAGGCCGAGTTCGATGAGCTCCTCGATTTCCTTCGCGAAGCCGAGCTCGATCGTGTCGGCGCGTTCGCGTATTCGCCGGTCGACGGCGCGAAGGCGAACGCATTGCCGAATCCGGTGCCCGAAGCGCTGCAGCAGGAACGCCTCGAGCGCTTCATGCAGGTCCAGGCCGACATTTCCGCCGCGCGGCTGGAGCGCAAGATCGGCACGCGCCAGACCGTCATCGTCGACGAAGTCGATGCCGACGGCGCGATCGCGCGCTCGAAGGCCGACGCGCCGGAGATCGACGGGATCGTGCGCATCGACGACGGCCAGACGCTCAAGCCCGGCCAGTTCGCCGACGTCACGGTCATCCACGCCGACGAGCACGATCTCATTGCGCGCCGCGTGGTCTGAGCGCGGCCGAGCGCGCGGGTTCCTGTTCGGTCGCTCGCTCGAGCGCTGCATCGAGGACGGTCGCGACAACATCCTGCTGTTGCGTCTCCTCGCGGCGCTGCTCGTCGTGCTGGGGCACAGTTTCGTGCTCGTCGGCGACCTCGACGCTGCCGGCGATCCGATGCATATCCTCTTGCCGCGCACGCATGCGCATCTCGTCGGCGTCGCGATGTTCTTCACGATCAGCGGGTTCCTGATCACGCTGTCGTACCAGCGCAAACCCGATCCCGGACGATTTCTCCGCGCGAGGTTCCTGCGCCTGTGGCCCGCGCTCGCGGTCGTCGTCGCCGTGACCGCGTTCGTGCTCGGCCCGATCCTGAGCACGTTGCCGCTCCATGGCTATTTCGCAAGCACCGACGGCGGCAGCTCGGCCTTCGACTACTTCTCGCGGAATCTTTCGCTGTTCTGGCAGCGTCAGACCTTGCCGGGCGTGTTCGCATCGAACCCGGTGCCGCGCGTCGTCAACGGGTCCCTGTGGACGATTCCGTACGAAGCCGCGATGTATCTTTGCGTGGCGGCGGTCGGTGCGGCCGGACTGCTGCGTTTTCCGCGCCTGGCGAGCGCGCTCGTCGTGCTCGCGATCGCCATCGTCGTGGTCTGGCCGAGCTACGGCGGCGGGCCGTATCCGCGGAGCCTCGCTCTGCTCGGCCTGCAACTCGGCGCGTGCTTCGGCGCCGGCAGCATCGCGTGCCTGCTGCGGCGGCACGTGCCGGTGTCGAGCGCGATCATGCTCGCGCTCGCGCTCGTTGCGCTGGCCGCGCGCGAGACGCCGCTGATGTGGCTCGCGGTCGTCTACTTCGTGTTCTGGTTCGCCTACGTGCCGAAGCTGCCGTCGGTTCCGGCCGGGCTCGACCTGTCCTACGGCACGTATCTCTGGGCATTTCCGCTGCAGCAGGCGATCGTCGCGGTCGGGCACGTGACGGCGCCGTTCGTGCTGTTCGCAATCGCCACGCCGATCGCGCTCGCCGTCGCGGCGGCGTCGTGGCTCTGCATCGAGCGGCCGGCGTTGCGCCTCAAGCAGTCGCGCCCGGCGCCGGACGCGGCGGATGGCGATGCGGTTGCGCGCTGACGATCCCGCCCTGCGGGCGCTGCAGCCGATGTTCGCCGCGCTGCAGCCGCTCGCCTGCGATGGCTCGATCGATGACCTCAATCGACTCGCTCGCGAGCAGGACGCCGCTCCCGGCGATGCGATCCGCTTCGTCGCGCAAACGGATGCGCTGCTGGCGGACGGCATGCACTACGAGGAGCGCATCGCGCGCGATGGCATCGTCGCGACGCGCGAAGGCTCGACGCACGATCTCTTCAACGCGCTGATCTGGCTGCGCCACCCCGCGCTGAAGCGCGCGATGAACGCGCGGCAGGTCGCCGACATCGCGCGCGTCGGGCCCAAGCAGCGCACGCGCGGGCAGTGCGCGCTGACCCATTTCGACGAAGCGGGCGCGATCGTCTGGGCCGCCGCGGCGGCGCCGCTCGACGCGTGGGACGCGCACGACTGGCGCGCGCTGTTCCTCGATGCGCACCCTGCGTGGGGACCGACCATGGCGGTAGATCGGAAGAGCGTCGTGTAGGGGCAGAGTGTAGCTCTCGGTC
>CALFNI010000289.1 GCA_937902695.1 uncultured Rhodanobacteraceae bacterium | reverse complement strand
ATGTATACGATGTCGTACGCGCAACCGCGGTTCCCGATGCTTCCGTCTTCGACAGAAGCTGACCCGTCGCCGCGTAGGTGTAATCGGTGAGGTTGCCGTTGAAATCGGTGACATGGTCGTCATAGCCGAAGGCGTCGTAGGTCCGGATGTTCGAGCGCGCGCCACAGTGCGCGCTCGCGGAACTCGACGTCGCCGTCAGCTGGCCGTTGGCGAACGTGTAGGTCGTCTTGTACCCGAGTGGATTCGTCTCCGTGACCGTCGTCGTCACGTCGGGAATCATCCGGACCAGTGCGTCCTCAGCCGCCGCGGCCGCAGGTATCCCGACATCGGGCGCGATCGGATTGGCCGGGCATTGGTGCGTGACGGGATTACAGGGCACGCCCGGCGGCGGCGGATCGGGCGGGCCGCCAGGTGGCGGATTCAACGGCACGCCGGAGTAATCGAAGTGGTATGCGTCGACGGCGCCGTGCTTGCTATCCGTCGCGCGTGCGCTCGCGTCGTACGCGAATGTCGAATAACGCCTCCCATTGAACGATTTGCCGGTCAGGGCGCCAGGGAACCGCGCGTCTTCGTAGTGATAGTCGATCGTCAGCGCCGGATTGCCGGCGCCGCCCGCCATCTGCGCCGAGTCGAGGCGGTTGAGGCCCGGGCCGAATGCGTTGGCTGCATACGAGTAGCCGAATGCGCTGCCGTCCGGCGCGGTCACGAGGATTAGCTTGCCCGAGGCGTCCCATACGAGGTGGATCGCGCGATCAAGATTGGACCCGTTCAAGCGGCCGGACGAATGCGTGACGCTCGTGAGATAGCGGTTCGTGTAGGCGAACCTCCAGCTGACGCCGTTGATGTTGGCGCGAAGCGAGATGCGTCCTTCGCCGTCGTAGACCTCGGTGTAGTTGTCCTCCGTCGACAGCGTGTAGAAAGCGCCGCTTCGCGCTATGTAGGCGACCGGGCTCGCCCTGTTCTCGTTCCAGCGATTGGCGTGGAGCGGATCGCGGATGAACTTGATCCGGCGGCCGT
Source organism: uncultured Rhodanobacteraceae bacterium (assembly GCA_937902695.1). Taxonomy (GTDB): domain Bacteria; phylum Pseudomonadota; class Gammaproteobacteria; order Xanthomonadales; family Rhodanobacteraceae; genus Dokdonella_A. Next base: position 3,896 of record CALFNI010000289.1, on the reverse strand, counting down.
CGGGCCGCTGCGCATAGATCGTCCCCTCGTCGGCGGCGACGGTGATCGAATAGTCGAGGTTGCTGAGCCAATACTTGCCGAAAAGTCCGACGTAGTTCCAGGCATGGTTGTATGTGCGCACCAGCGTAAGGGGCATCTCGCCGGTCGAGGCGAAATCGACCTCGGGTTCGACCTTGTTGCCCGTCGACAGGACTATCGGGTTGCCGCGCTTCGGATTCGATCCCGATGCATCGCCATTGTCGGAACACGGGTCGCCGGCCGCAGCGTTGTGGACGAGCTCGGTCTCGCCGCGGTTACGCTCGAACGGCCCGCCGTCGCCAATATCCCCAGGACCGATTCCGCCATAGCTCGGAGGGTGGCCCTCCGTTGGAGGGTCCTTCACGTAGTAACCCGTCACCTCGACGGTCGGGCAATCGGGGTCGCATGGGTCGATGGGCAAGAACGGATTGCGGCGATCCACGTCTGCAATTGCCCTGCACGCGAATCCGACGAGGAGCAGAGCGGCGAGCGCAATAAGCCATGCTTGGCGGACAGTGGCATTGGGCAGGGGCATGTCGGCTTCCTTTCGATCGGGATCGAAAGCCGAGCTACGTCACGAGGAGTTGATTCCGGTCACCCGTGTATGCAAGTAACTATTAAGTATCGCTGCTATCCGGGCTTCTTCGTCCAGGCGAGCAGAAACTCGATCAGCGCCTCGTGCCGGTGGCTCGGCAGCTTTCGCGCCACGTCGAGCAGGCGCTCCTCGAAGAGCGTCACGGCGATCGATGTCGGATCGATGGCGGGTGGCCCGTCGACGTCGCTGACGCGCGTCGGCCCGCGACCCGTCGCGAGCCATTCGAAGGCGACTCCGGTGCACTGCGCGATCGTCGCGAGGTGCCTTGCGCTCGGCCCGCTCCCGCTCGGTTGCTCCCACTGGACGACGGCGCTGGGGCTCACGCCGACGCGGCGGGCGAGCTCCGCCTTGGAAAGCTCTGCGCGGATGCGGGCGATGCGAATGCGATCGTCGAGGCGCGTCGGTGCGGCCCGCGCGGAAGTCGAACTGCTTTTCATCGAGCACCTTCGCTTAACCGTTTAGCGCCACTGCCGCCCGCTCGGCGCCACGGCGCCGAGAGGCCGTCGGTTCGTACTACGGGAAGCGAAGGCGCAAGCCGCCAGACGAGCATGGCGGGACGCATCGACAGCGTCGCAATCGGTGTTGCGTGTCAGCTGCACGGGACCGCCGCGTCGTCAGGAAACCGCTTGTACGTCCACTGATACTGCGCGAACGCCAGCTCGACGCAGCGCTCGACGCCACGATTCAGCGCAGCGCACGCCACCTCGATGTTCTCGTCGTCGATACCGGCAGGCGCTTCGAGCACGTGGAGACGAAACCCCGCTCCGCGCGGCAGCCGCTCGCAGAACGCGAACACGACGGCAGCGCCGGTGCTGCGTGCGAGCCGCGACAGCAGCACCATGGTCAGCGCCGGCACGCCGAAGAACGGCGCCATGACGCCGTCGCCCTGTTTCGGGCGCTGGTCCGGCAGGATGCCGACGACACCGCCGGCGGCGAGTCGTCGATACAGCGCGCGCACGCCGGCGCCGGAGGCGCGGATCTGCTCGACCGGCAAGCGGCCGCGCGCCCTGATCAGCAGCGGCTCGAGCGACGGCTGTCGCGGCGGGCGGTAGACGATCGAGAGCGGCGCGCGGGACGCGGCCCAGAAGTTGAGAAGCTCCCAGCAGCCGAGGTGCGGCGCGGCGAGGATCAGGCCTTGGCCGCGCGCACGAGCGGCGTCGAAGATATCCGCACCGGGCACGTCGCGGATCAGCGCCAACGCGCGCTCGGGCGAGCGGCCCCAGATCGCCGCCGTCTCGGCGATTGCCTTGCCGGTCTCGACGACGCTGGCACGCGCGATCCGGTGTCTCTCTTTCGCGCCGTTTTGCGTTATTACCTTCATGAGGTTGCGCTCGGCGATCCGGCGGGCGCGACCATGCAGGATCCAGATGACGAGCCCGATCGCGGCGCCGATGCCATGCAGGAGCGGCAGCGGCAGGAGGCCGATCGTGCGCAAGCTGCCGTAGAGCAGCGCGACGGGCCAGGCGAGTCGTGTGGACGTGGGCGAGGCGGGAGCGGCGGGGACGCGACGGCCGGGCATCGTATCGAGTCGTGATGGGCGGTCGCCCGAAGTTTGCGTTGCGTTGTGATTGTCGCAGAAGTCGCTTCGAGCGCCGCGCGCGTGCGCGGGCTCGCGCAGGCGATCGGCCGGGAGATAAGCTCGATGCTCCGAACCTTGCACGGATCACCATTCGGCGATGATCGCCCTGATCCAGCGCGTCGGCGCGGCGCGCGTCGAAGTCGACGGCGAGACGACCGGCGCGATCGAGTCGGGCCTTCTCGCGCTCGTCGCGGTGCGGCCCGGCGACGGCGAGCCGCAGGCCGAACGCCTTCTGGAGCGGCTGCTCGGCTATCGCGTGTTCGCGGATGCCGAGGGCCGCATGAACCGTTCACTCGCCGACACGGGCGGCGGGCTCTTGCTGGTCTCGCAATTCACGCTCGCGGCGGACACCCGCAAGGGCATGCGGCCCGGATTCAGCACCGCGGCGGCGCCGGCGGAGGCCGAACGGTGGTTCAACCGCCTGGTCGAACTCGCAAAAAACCGTCACGCGCGGGTGGAAATCGGTCGTTTCGGGGCCCATATGCAAGTGCACCTGGTGAACGACGGGCCCGTGACGTTCTGGCTCGAAGCGCACTAGGCAGGGAAATGCCTCGCGCCCGCAGGGACGCCCGGGCGCCGAAGCGAGCCCGGCATGGGCCGTCCGCGGCGCCGGAAATCGCCCTTGACGCGGCTCCTATACTTTCTGTCCTCCGTACGTAGACCCTCCCGGAATATCCATGGCCACAGAGCACAATCAGGAGCAGCAGTCCGAAATCAAGACCCTGATCATCAAGGGCAAGGAACAAGGCTACCTGACATACGCCGAAGTCAACGATCACCTGCCGGACGACATCGTCGATCCGGAGCAGATCGAAGACATCATCGGCATGATCAACGACATGGGCATCGAGGTGCACGAAGTTGCGCCCGATACCGAGGCGATCATGCCGGAGACGCCGGTCGCCGCCGACGACGACACCGCGACGGAAGAAGCCGTCGCCGTGCTCTCGGCCGTCGATGCCGAAGTCGGACGCACGACCGATCCCGTGCGCATGTACATGCGCGAGATGGGCACGGTGGAGCTCCTCACGCGCGAAGGCGAGATCGCGATCGCCAAGCGCATCGAGGAGGGCCTGAACCAGGTCCAGTCCGCGCTGGCGAGCTTTCCGTGGTCGATCCAGCTCCTGATCGAGGAGTTCGACCAGCACAAGGAAGGCAAGAAGCGTCTCTCCGAGGTGCTCGCCGGTTTCGCCGACATGGAACAGCCGGAAATGGCGATTCCGGAGCCGGTCGCCGCCGACGCGTCGTCCGAGGACGATGCCGAGGCCGAGGAGAAGGCCGAAGGCGAAGAGGAAGCGGGCCCCGGCGAGACCGGTCCCGATCCCGAGGAAGTCTCGCGCCGCATGGAGGAGCTCCGCACGCTCTATGCGAAGTTCCAGAAAACCTCGGAGAAGTACGGCCTTTCCGATCGCAAGGCGCAGAAGCTGCGCGATCAGATGGCCGAGGCATTCCTGAAGTTGAAGCTGCCGGCGATCATGATCGACAGCTTCGTGCGCAAGCTCCGCGAGGTCGTCAATACGATCCGCCACCACGAGCGCATGATCATGGAGGTCTGCATCAAGCACGGCCGCATGCCGCGCAAGGACTTCCTGAAGCTCTTCCCCGCGAACGAGACGAACACGGCGTGGGCCGACGAGCTCGGACGCAAGCGCCAGAAGTGGTCGCCCAGCATCAAGTCGCACCGCGAGCAGATCGTCAACGAGC
>CALFNI010000288.1 GCA_937902695.1 uncultured Rhodanobacteraceae bacterium | reverse complement strand
GGCCGAGTGGTTCATGAACGGCACGAACTACATCGGCGGCGGCGTCTTCTCCGGCAAGATCGGGCAGGGCGACGGCGGCGATTTCCTCGCGTCCGATGCGCGTGCGACGCTCGGCGAAGTTCACGTGCGCTGGCAGCCGGGGCCGTTCGACCTGCAGGCCCTCTACGCGCGCGGCACGATCAGCGATACCGCAAAGCTCAACCTCACGTTCGTCGGCAATCCGTATCCCGTGCCGAAGTCGTTCTGGGGCAGCTATGTCCAGGGCGCGTGGCGCGCCTGGGACAACGGACAGTCGTCGATCGCGCCGTTCGTCCGCTACGAGGCGTTCAACACGGCCGCAGCGTTCGAATCGGTGCCGCTCGGCCTCGGCGTGCCCGATGCCGACACCGCGCGCGTCTGGACGGTCGGTGTGAACTATTACCTGACGCCCGACGTCGTGTTCAAGGCCGATTACCAGCACTTCGACATCACCGACGAGCTGCTGGGCTACGGCACGCGCTTCAATCTCGGCGTCGGATATCAGTTTTAATGAGAGCAGGGTTCTGATGAAGGCAGGAGGGTTCCGACGATGGGCCGCACGCGCGCGATCTGGTTGCTGCCCGGCGCGCTCGCCGCGCTGCCGGCGTATCACGCCGCGTATGCGGTGCAGTACATGAGCATGGCGGAAGCGCAGAAGGCCGCGTTTGCAGGCGCGAGCGGGTTCGCTCCGGTCGCGGTCGACCGCGCGGCGCTCGATGCGGCGATGGCGGCAGTTCCGGAAAGCGCGCTCGGCGCAGGCTGGTCGCCGCAGGTTTTCGCGGCGAAAAAGGAAGGCGCGACCGAAGGCTGGCTCATCGTCGACCAGGTCATCGGCAAGGCCGAGGCGATCACGTACGCGCTCGCGCTCGATGCGCAGGGCACGGTGACACGGCTCGACGTGCTCGAATACCGCGAGACCCACGGCGGCGAGATCCGCCTGCCGGCGTGGCGCAAGCAGTTCGTCGGCAAGACGCCGGCCGATCCGCTGCGGCTCGATGCGGACATCCACAACATCTCCGGCGCGACGCTGTCGTGCCGGCACGTGACCGACGGCGTGCGCCGGCTGCTGTGGCTCTACGCGCACGCGCTGAGGAGCGCCTGACGATGCGCACGCGACGCGCCCGCCCGTTGCTCGGAACGCTCG
>CALFNI010000287.1 GCA_937902695.1 uncultured Rhodanobacteraceae bacterium | reverse complement strand
TTGAGCGTCTCGCCCTCCGGAATTTCGATCGACGAGAGCTTGCCGAGAACCGCGGCGACGACTTCCGAATACGACGTGCCGAGGAACCAGCCGCCCATCATCAGGCTGACGACGCTCGGCACCGAGAGCTCGGTGACCGCCGACAAGCCGATCGGCGACAGCAGCATCTCGCCGACTTCGAGCACGAAGTAGGCGAACACGAACCACCAGATGTTCGTGAGGCCGTTGGCATCCGGATGCCGCGCGCTCCAGACCAGCACGAGAAATGCGACGCCGGCCAGGATCAGTCCGTACGCGGATTTCGCCGGCGTGCTCGGATTGATGCCGCGCGCGTCGAGCCGCGGATAGAGCCACGCGAAGAACGGCGCCAGGATCAGGATGAAGAACGCGCCGAGCGAGGTCAGCTCGCTCGCCGTCCACTCGACGCCGAGTGCGCCGTGGTTCATGACGCGATCGGAAAACAGCACCCACGAGCCGTACGTCTGCTCGTAGAGCGCGAAGAAGATGAGGCCGAGCACGATCAGCGCGATGACGACGAACATCTGCTCGCGCTGCACCTTCGTGCACTTCGTGAACATGAACCAGAGAACGCCGGCGAGGAGGCACGCGGTCACGAGGTGCATGGCGAGAATGACGGGGCTGGCTTCGAGCACGCCGGGAATGACCGTGACCAGCACCGAATGCATCTGGATCAGGAGCCAGATCACCGCGAGCCCCGCGAGCGTGCCGAGATAGATCGAGTGCTCGCGCGTCAGCGGTCCGAGCACGCGCTCGCGCAGGCGCGACGCATCGGGGGGCTCGGCGTGACCGTGCAGGTACCTCTGTCCATAGAGGAAGTTCGCCAGGCCCGCGAGCATGCCGATGCCCGCGGCGCCGAAGCCCCAGCCCCAGCCATACGTTTCGCCGAGCCAGCCGCAGAGGATGCCCGACACGGTCGCGCCGATGTTGATGCCCGCATAGAAAAGGCTGAAGCCCGAGTCGCGCCGCGGATCGTTCTCGGCGTACAGCTTGCCGACGATCGTCGAAATGTTCGGCTTCAGGAATCCGACGCCCATGATGATCAGCGCCAGCGAGAAATAGAAAACCTGCATCGCGCCGGCATCGCGCGTCACGACGCCGTGCACGCTCGACGCCGGATGCCCTTCGACCGCCATGCCGAGATGGCCGAGCACGAGCAGGATGCCGCCGAACACGACGGCCTTGCGCATGCCGAGCCAGCGATCCGCGACGAGGCCGCCGATCACCGGCATCGCATAAACGAGGCCGCCGTAAGCGCCGACGAGGTTGTAGCCGTTCGCGTCGGTGAAAAGGTGGTACTTGGTGAGGTACAGCAGCAGCAGCGCCTTCATGCCGTAGAACGAGAAGCGCTCCCACATCTCGGTGAAGAAGCAGACGTAGAGCCCTTTCGGGTGGCCGAACAGCTCGTCGGTTCGATCGGGCAGCGCGGCGGCGGTGGCGGACATGCCGGAGTTCCGGGATGGTTCGGCCGAGTATATCCGTCGGGGTCGGCGACCCGGCGCCTTTACGCGCCGCGCCGCATGATCCGCCCAGGCGGCATTTGGCGCGACGCCGCGCACCGCTTACCATCGCGGCCTTCGCCCGACCCGCTGGAGCCCCGTCGATGAAATCGTTCGCCGCCATGCTGGCGCTCGCATCCGCCGCGCCCGTCTTCGCAGCGTCAGGTCCGCATCCGTTCGACGTGCACGATCTCGTGATGATGGACCGCGTCAGCGATCCCGCGCTCTCGCCGGACGGGAAGGTCGTCGCGTTCTCGCTTCGCGAAACCGATTACGACGCGAACAAGGGCCTCAACAGCATCTGGATCGTTCCCGCCGGCGGCGGCAAGACGGTACGGCTGACCGACAAGGCGCTGAACGCGACGAGCGCGCGCTGGTCCGCCGACGGCAGCGTCTGGTTCATCGCGCCCAAGGACGGCACCGCGCAGCTCTGGCGCGTCGGCGCGAGCGGTGGCGCGGCGCAGCAGGCGACCACGCTCGCGATGGACGTCAACAATTTCAGGTTCTCGCCGGACGGCAAGCGCATCCTGCTGTCGATCGACGTGTTCAACGAATGCGCCGACGACAGCGCCGGCATTCTCGCCTGCACGAAGAAGAAGCTCGACGCGCGCAAGGCGAACAAGGCCACCGGCGTCGTCTACGACAAGCTCTTCATCCGCCATTGGGACGCGTGGTCAGACGGGCGCCGCTCGCAGCTTTTCATCGCCGACGTCGCCGACGGCAAGGTCGGCCTGCCCAAGCTCCTGACCCGAGGCGTCGACGGCGACGTGCCGTCCAAGCCGTTCGGCGACGACACCGAATATGCATTTTCTCCCGACGGCGCGACCGTCTACTTCGACGCGCGCATCGCCGGCAAGACGGAGCCCTGGTCGACGAACTTCGACATCTTCTCGGTGCCCGCGGACGGCTCGGCCGCGCCGAAGAACCTCACCGCCGACAATCCTGCATGGGACGGCTATCCGCTGCCGTCCGCGAACGGCAAGACTCTGTACTACCTTGCGATGAAGCGCGCCGGCTTCGAGGCCGACCGCTTCGGCATCTGGGCGATCGATCTTGCGAGCGGCGCCAGGCGCGAGATCGACCCGCAATGGGATCGCTCGGCATCGAATCTCCAGGAATCGGCGGACGGCAAGACGCTCTTCACGGCGACCGACGACAACGGCGATCACGCGCTGTTCGGCATCGACGTCGCGAGCGGCAAGGCGAACCGCCTCGTCGGCGACGGCACCGTTGCCGGCTTCGATGTCGGCAGGAAAACGATGATCGTCGCCCGGCACGATCTCAAGCACCCGACCGATCTCTACGCCGCCGGCGCGAACGGCCGCGGTTGGAAGCAGCTGACGCACTTCAACGCGGAGCGCCTGCGCAATATCAGGTTCGGCGACTACGAGTGGTTCACGTTCAAGGGCGAGGGCG
>CALFNI010000286.1 GCA_937902695.1 uncultured Rhodanobacteraceae bacterium | reverse complement strand
ACGAATTGAACGGCGAGCGCATCGACATCGTGCTGTGGAACGACAATCCGGCGCAGTTCGTGATCAACGCGATGGCGCCGGCCGAGGTGCAGTCGATCATCATGGATGAGGAAAAGCACTCGATGGATATCGCCGTCGCCGAGGACAAGCTTTCGCAGGCGATCGGCCGCGGCGGCCAGAACGTGCGCCTCGCGAGCAAGCTTTCGGGCTGGCAGCTCAACGTCATGACCGCCGACCAGGTGCGTCAGAAGAGCGAGGCCGAGCAGGAAGCGGCGCGCGCGCTGTTCATGGAGAAGCTCGAGGTCGACAACGAGATCGCGCAGATCCTCGTGCAGGAAGGCTTCTCGACGGTCGAGGAAATCGCCTACGTCCCGACGGCCGAGCTGCTCGGCATCGAGGGCTTCGACGAGGACATCGTCGAGGAGCTCCGCGCGCGTGCGCGCGACGCGCTCCTCACCGATGCGCTGCAGGTCGAAGAGAACATCGAGGAACACAAGCCGGCCGACGATCTCGTCGAGGTCGAGGGCATGGACGAGGAAACCGCGTTCGCACTCGCCCAGCACGGTGTCATCACGCGTGAGAATCTCGCCGATCTTGCCACCGACGAGCTCATGGAGTTCGCGATCGACGGGCTCGACGAGGAGAAGGCCGCGGCGCTGATCATGGCCGCGCGCGAGGCGGTGTCGTCCTGATACGAAGCATGCGGGAACGAGGTAACGGCAGCCGAACGACGTCATGCCCGCGGACGCGGGCATCCATCGCAAAGGCAACATGGATTTCCGCTTTCGCGGGAATGACGATCGCAAGGCGAGTCCTGGGTCAGGGAGTACATTGATGTCGGACGTCACAATCAAGCAACTGGCCAAGGTGCTGGGCACGCCGATCGACAAGCTGCTCGCGCAGCTCGCCGAGGCGGGCATGAAGTTCACCGACCCGGAGCAGGTCATCAGCAGCACCGAGAAGGTGAAGCTGCTCGGCTTCCTGCGCCGCACGCACGGCAAGCGCGAGGCGCCCGTCGAGGCGGCCGCGGCGCCGCGCCAGATCACTCTGAAGCGCCGCACGGTCAGCGAGATCACCGTCAATCCGGGCCAGCGCGGCGCGGCATCGAAGACCGTCAACGTCGAGGTGCGCCAGAAGCGCACATACGTCAAGCGCAGCGTCGTCGAGGAAGAAGCGCAGTCGCAGGTCGACCCCGAGCGCGAGGACGCGCTGAAGAAACTCGGCGAATCGCAGCTCAAGCGCGATGCCGAGGAAGCCCAGCGCGCCGAGGCCGATCGCCGCCGCCAGGAAGAAGACGCCAAGCTTCGCGCATCCGAGGAGGCGCGCAAGAAGGCCGCCGACGACGACGCAGCGCGTCGCAAGGCCGAAGAGGAGGCGCAGACCGCCAAGCGCGATCCCGAAGCCAAGCCGCGCGCGGCCGTCGCGCCGGCCGCGAAGGAAGCCGAGCGTCCCGCGCGCCACACCGAGAACAGGGGCCGCGAAGCCGACGGGCCGCACCGCCACAAGCAGAAAGTGCACGGCTCGCACCGCATGCCGGCCGTCGAAGGCGATACCGAGGAAGCCGGCGCCGCGCCGCGCTATTTCGGTGCCGAGCTGCATCTTTCGCAGGAAGGCAGCGCACGCCGCACCGGGCGCAAGAAGCCGCGCTCGCGTCCGGCCGAGCCCGCGCGCTCGGGCCCCGCGCATGCGTTCTCCCGCCCGACCGCGCCGATGTCGCGCGAAGTCGCGGTGGGCGATTCGATCACCGTCGCCGAACTCGCCAACAAGATGGCGGTCAAGGGTGCCGAGGTCGTCAAACAGCTTTTCAAGATGGGCGTAATGACGACAATCAACCAGGTCATCGATCACGACACCGCGCAGCTGGTTGCCGAGGAGCTCGGCCACAAGGTCGTCGCGGCGACGGACACCAGTGCCGAAACGACGCTGCTCGCGCAGACCGGTGCATCGACCGAGGAGGGCGAGCTCGCCTCGCGTCCGCCCGTCGTCACGATCATGGGTCACGTCGATCACGGCAAGACCTCGCTGCTCGACTACATCCGCC
>CALFNI010000285.1 GCA_937902695.1 uncultured Rhodanobacteraceae bacterium | reverse complement strand
CAAGGCGTCGGTGATCTGCTGGATCGGCACCTGCAAACTGCGCGCCTTCGCGCGATCGATCTTCACCACAAACTGAGGATCGTTGGCAGTAAAGGCGCTGAACAGGCCGCTGAGGTCCTTGCGCTGGTTCCCTTCCCTCACCAGGCTCTGGGTCACGTTGTAGAGTTCCTCGACGGAGTTGCCGCCCTCATCCTGCACCTCAAACGTAAAGCCGCCGAAGCTGCTGATGCCCGAGATCGCCGGCGGCAGGAAGGGGAAGGCCTGCACGTCGGTTAACTGCGACAAGGGCCCACGCAGCCTTGCCACGATCGCCGCAGCCGAATTCTGCTGGCCTTTGCGCAGCTTGCAGAGATCGTTGTTCGGATTGACGCAATCGACGTCGTTGGAGAACTGGAGCTGGCCGGCGATACCGAGCGTCACCATGAACTGCACGACGTGCTGCCAGGTCGCAGGATCGTTGACCGGATTGTAGTAAACCTCCTTGTTTTCCAGGATCGGATGGCCCTGCTGCAGCGGAATGGTGTTGGTGATGCCGGTTGTCTCGTCCGGCACGTAGAACGGCACCGTGTTGTCCAGGTCCGAGCGCAGGTCCTTCGCCCAGTAGAAGAACGCGATGTCGGCCAGGGACGGATAGCAGTTCGTCGAGCCGTCGCTGCCGCACGAGCCCGTCGGCGAGGCCGGCACGTGCGTGAACACCTTCGATTCGGCGTCGCTGCGGCTGAATGCCGTGCCGTCGGGCAGCGTCGCCGGCGGGTTCTGTACGCCGAAGAAGCCGCTCGGCGTGGTCGGGTTGCCTTCGTTCCAGTAGCCGTCGGTTACGAGCATGTGGAAGTTCTGGCGGCACGAGAGCTCGCGGCCCGGCGGATTGCGCGTGTCGGGCTGGAAGTACGGATCCTTGAGATCGTTCGACGCCGTTCGCCGGAAGAACTCGCCGGCGCGGATCGTCGCCTGGCGATCCGGCGTGTTGCCATTCGCGCCGACCTGGAACAGGAAGTTGAAGAAGTTCGCGCGATAGTTGTTAGCGGGCGACGCCTGCGTGTCGTTGAGGTTGGTGATGATCGTATTGCTGTTGATCGCGACACTGTATGTGCCGCCGTTGCTGCAACCGCTGCAATACGGCCAGATCGTCTGCCACGCGACGCGGATGTTGTCGCCGAACTGGCCGAACGTGCGCGACAGCGCCGTGCGCGTCATGATGTTGCGCGTGCGGTAGTACGCGTACCAGTTCGCGAAGTTTTGCCACTGGTTGACACTGACGCCCTGGATCGTCGCGTTTGTGCTCGGAACCCTGACCGCTTCCCAGTTTCCAGCCGTGTAGAGCGCCGTCTTGCCGGCTGAAGTCGGGTTTCCGAATGAATCAACCGGAATGGAGACCGTGCTCTTCAGGCGGAAGTAGTACGGACCGCCGTTATTGATGTTCTCGCCGCCGACGAACGACGTGGGATACGTGCCGTACCCGCAGTTCCACCGATGATCGGTCGAACCCGACTTCACGCCGTTCATGATCGTGAGACGATTGTCGCTGCCATTCGCCGCGCTGTTCGGATTGTTGTTGTACGCGGCGGTGGCTGCGCCCACCGCGTTGACCGGCCGGTTGATTGCGACACCGTCGGCCCACACCGCCGCAAGGCTCGAATCTGCGGACGGGAACGAGGTGCCATCCTCGTATACCGGTGGTGTGTACAGCACGTTAGGGTTGTAGTAGACGCCGTTCATCCCGTGTCCCGCGACCGCACTCGTGCCCCCGATCACGCCGGCGCAGCGCCACGGACCCGTCCACGAGCCCTGGTCGAATGGACGGTTGTCGCCCATGTAGTTGCTCGCCATCGAGCCCGAATCGTCGAACGTGACGACGATGTTCGGGTCGACCGACGCGTCGAGGTCGGGCGGTGTCGGGCTGAGATCGACGTCGCCGGGCTGCCCCGTCGCCGCGAACACCTGCGACATCGAGAACGCAAGCGCCGCGACGATCAGCGCTGTCTGCGCGGAGCGGATGGCTCGTTTGAACGAAGTACGCATGGTCGTTTCCTACCCGGCCGACTAGTTGCCGGGATTGAAGTTGGTGACGGAGTTCGCGCCGAACACGCTTTCGGCTGCGCGCAACAGCGCCGCCGAGGCCCCCTGGCTGCGAGCGGTGACGCGATAGAGGTGCACGCTGGGCGCACCGCTGCCCTGCGGGGCGCCGAGGATCGCGCCGCCCATGTTGCCGCAGCAGTCGCCGGTATCGAGACCGAGATCCTCGATCATGTAGCGCGGCTGGCTTGCGAGGTTGCTTGTAAGCAGCGTGGTATCGGTCTGCGTCGACATGTCCTGGTCGTACGCCTTGGCGCCGTCGGTGCCGGGATCGAGCCACGCGGTTGCCGTGCGGAATTTCTCGACGCGCTGGTCGACGATGCCGTTCGTGCGCATGTAGCGGCACGGCTGCACACCCGAGTTCGCGCACGGCGGGATCGCGATGCCGCCGCTGGCGGTGTTCGAGCGCGCCGCGGCAGCCCACAGATCGACTTCGCCGCCACGCAAGCCGCTCTCGGTGCCGATGCCCGCCAGGTGCGCGTTGCGCATGCCGCCGGTCATCCGTTCCTGCAGGATCGACGTGCTCGAGGCCGTCACGCCGAGAAGCGTCAGCAAAAGCAGGAACACGAGCGCGACGAACAGCACCGCGCCGCGCTGGCTGCTACGGCCGTGAAGGTGTTGCATCGGAAAACGCATCGTCGTGCTCCGTGATCAGTAGTTGCTGTTGCGCGCGGCGATGACCGAGACGAACTCGCGGCGCATCATGCGTCCGGCGAGCGTCCCGCTCTGGACACCGTTGTAGAGCATCACCGCGTTCGGATCGTCCGGCGGCGTCTGGTAGCCCGGGTCGTCGACCGTATAGCGGTACGTCGTATCGGCGAGCGCGAGGTCGTACACGTTGTCGACGCTGTCGACGAGGATCTTCACCTCGATCGACTGCACGGCGCGCCAGAGGCAGTTCGGCTCGACGTTGTCGTAGATGCTGGTATCCCACTGCGGCGGTGGCGGCGGGCACTTCGTCGGCAGTGTCGGCGGTGCC
>CALFNI010000284.1 GCA_937902695.1 uncultured Rhodanobacteraceae bacterium | reverse complement strand
CGCAGGAGATCGCCGGCGAGGCCGGCTTCGACGATCTCGTCGCGCTGACCCAGGTACGCCTGCCGGTGCGGCCCAAGCTCGAGATGGCGTCCAATTACTGGGACGAGATGGGCCGCGGCCACGAAAAAGGCATACACGGCGGAATGCTCGAGCACACCGCCGAAGAGCTTCAGCTCACGCCGAAAGTACGCAGCACGGTCTGGGAATCGCTGGCCGTCGCCAATCTCATGTCGGGCCTCGCGGCGAACCGGCGCTACACCTATCAATCGGTCGGCGCGCTCGGCGTCATCGAAATGACGGCGCCGGGGCGTGTTTCGCGCGTCAACGACGGCCTTCGCCGCCTCGGCGTTTCGGTACGCGCCCGCCAGTACTTCCAGCTGCACGCGGGGCTCGACGTGCGCCATTCCGAGGCCTGGAACCGCGAAGTCATCCGGCCGCTCATCGCGGACGACGCGCGCATCGCACGTGCGATCGCCGAAGGCGCGCTCATGCGCCTGCGCGCGGGCGAGCGCTGTTTCCAGCGCTACCGTCTCGAGCTCGGCGTATCCGGGACGCTCGCATGTCACTGAGCGTCGTCCAGATATCCGAGCGCGCGCAGCGTGGAAAGATCGCTGCGTTTCAAGCGATCGCCGATATCGTTGCGGTAGCGCATGTTGCGCACGACGACATTGCGCACGCGCCGATACGCGGCCTCCTGCGCGGCGGCGATGTCCGCGCCCGTGCCGGTGACGACCATGATGTAGCCGATCGACCCGCTCGTGACCGGCCCCACGTCGGACAGCGCGACCTCGCCATAGTGAAAATGCATCCGCTCGTCCGGGTCCGGCGCGATCCGGAAGCGGATCGGCTCGCCCTTCGACAACTCGGCGTAGCCGTACTCGTAGGGAAACGGCGGCACCGTGATGACGACGCCGACGGCATAGCCGTCGCGCGTGCCGATCGAGCCGCCGGTGCCGTGCGCCATGCGGAACAGGATGCGATCCCAGCCTTCGGTGTGCAGCGCGTCGCAGATCGCGAAGCCGGGATATCCGAATCGCGACGTGAACTCCAGCGGCCATACGCCCGCCGCGTTGACGATCGTGTTGACGTTGATGTAGCCGTGAAAACCCGCCGCGCGCAAACCCGGAGCGATCCGGGCCAGCGTCAGCTCGAACAGTCGCCGCGAACCGCGATAGCTCACGACCGTGCCCATCTCGCCGGTCAGCTCGCCGATGTCGCCCGGAAAGAAGCGCTTGTGCTCCCAGTCGATGCACGCGGGTTCGAGGAACTCCCTGCCGTTGAAATAAGCGCCGATGCCGACCTCGACGCCTGCGACGTGCTCCATCAGCACGAAGTCGGCCGCCGCGGCCGGGCCGCCCGTTGCCCGTTCGCGCTCGATCAGCGCGACGATGTCCGAGCCGTCGTCCATTTCGCCGACGTAATTTCGCGTCGACGCCGATTCGCCGTCGCTGAACTTGAAGACATAGCGCGCGGGATGATCGCGCAGGAACGCAAGCGCGGCGGCGTAGTCGCTGAACGCGTGCGTCGGCGCCGTCTGCAGGCCGGCGTCGCGCATCACTTCCTGTCCGAACAATCGGTCGCGCTCGATGCGATCGGTCCATGCGCTGCCGCCGATCACGTGGAATCCGCGCATGCGCAGCGAATCCGCCGTCTCGCCGAGCGAAGCCGTTTCGATGATGACGATGCCGTCGGGCCCCGCCTCCGCGATCCAGTCGAGCTCGCGCTCCCAGTCGTCAATGCGCCGGAGAAGGCCCGCGTAGATCTCGTGCGCCTCCGGCTCGCGCACGCAGACGCGCACGTCGTGTCCGGCGGTGGCAAGACGCCAGTACATGTCGCCGAGACTGTTGTAATCGCCGACGCCGAGAAAACGCACGATCCGGTTCGCACGGCACGAGTGGGTTGCCCCACTCTGCCCGAGTCGACGCCATGATGCGACCGGCCGAAGTCCTGATGTGCCCGCCGACGCACTTCGATGTGCGCTACGCGATCAATCCGTGGATGCAGCCCGCCGGCGTCCCGGTCGACCGTCG
>CALFNI010000283.1 GCA_937902695.1 uncultured Rhodanobacteraceae bacterium | reverse complement strand
CAGCACGTCGTCTCCCGCGAAAGCGGGAATCATCTCGATCGAAGCGTGACGCGCGAAAATGGATTCCCGCTTTCGCGGGAATGACGGTCCGGAGAGCTTAGCGCTGGCCTTTGGGCAGTGCGGGCACCGTGCGCAGATACGCCCACAGCGCATCGAGCTCGGTATCGGTGAATTGCCCCATCGCCTGCCACGGCATGAACGTGTTGACCGCGCTGCCGTCGCGCTTCTTGCCTTCGCGGAACACGCGATAGAAGTCTTCCTTCGCATACGCGCCGATGCCGGTCGCGGCATCCGGCGTGATGTTCGCCGGAATCGGAAAATCGGGCGGTACGCCCGGAATGGGGCCGCCGGAAAAGTGTTGTCCGTGGCATCCCGTGCAGGCGCGCGCGAGATAACTGCCGAACTCCACGGTCGCAGCGTTCTCGATGCGCGCGACGTGCGGCGCATGCTGGTCGATCAGGCGCGCTTCGAGCATCGGCAGCTGGCCGAACGCGAACAGCATGCGGCCGACCGGACCGATATAGCTCGGCGCGAGCGCGCGGTCGACCGGCGGCCGCGATTTCACGTAAGCGATGAGATCGGCCGTGTCGGCATCCGAGAGCGCGGCAAAATCGCGCGTCGGCATGAACAGGATCGCGCGGCCGTCCGGCTTGAAGCCGTGGCGGATCGCATGCTCGAAGTCGGCGTCGCTGAAATCGGCCGGCAACCCGCCGGCGCCGTGCGTCAGGTTCGGCCCAGCCATGCGGCCGATCGCCGGCACTTCCATCATGACGCGACCGCCGAGGTCCTTGTCGTGGCAATCGGTGCAGCCGCGCGTGATCGCGACATGCTCGCCGCGCGTGACGGCATCGGCGCCGCCGGGCACCGCGAGCGCGGCTTCGTCGATTTTCCAGGTCTTGCGGAGCGCGAGCTCGCTTCTCGCGTAGACGAACGCAACGAGCGCGATGACGATGACGACAAGCGCACCGAGCGTGCGCAACAGAAGACGGCGCATCTGGATTCCCCGCTGGCTATCGTCCGTGACGACGGCTCCCTCGGGAAATCGTACCAGCTATTGGCTCGGACGCTGCTTCATGCCGCTCTTCCATGCATAGACCGCCGCCTGCGTGCGGTCGCTGACGTTGAGCTTGCCGAGCACGTTGCTGACGTGCGTCTTCACGGTCTTCTCGCCGATGCCGAGGCGCTCGGCGATGTCCTGGTTGCTGAGGCCTTCGGCGATCAGCGCAAGCACCTCGCGCTCGCGCTGGCTCAGCGACTCGAGCACTTCGCTGCCCGGCGACTGGCCGTGGCGGAGCGCATCCATCAGACGCGCCGCGACGCGCGGATGCAGCACCGCTTCGCCGGCCGCGGCCTTGCGGAGCGCATCGGCGAGCGCATCGGCGTCGACATCCTTCAGGAGGCAGGAGAGCGCGCCGGCCTGGATCGCCGCGACGATCTGCTGCGCATCCTCGAACGATGTCAGCAGCACGACCTGCGTCGATGGGCTCACCGAGCGGATGCTGCGCGTCGCTTCGATGCCGCCGCCCGGCATGACGAGATCGACGAGCGCGACGTCCGGATGGTGCTTGAGGCAAAGTTGCGCGGCGCCGTCGGCGTCTTCGGCCTCGCCGACGATCGACAGATCCGAGTGCGTCTCGAGGAACGCGCGGATGCCCTGGCGGACGAGCACGTGGTCGTCGGCGATAACGACGCGGATCACGGGGGCTGAGGCGTTCATGCGGTCGGTCTCCAGTTCACCTTCGCGTCGTCGACGATTCGAAGGTACACAATTCTCCGGCAGCGCGGCGTCAAGCCGCCCTGTCCGCCACGACGACGAAGCTGACGGCGACGCGCGTGCCTTTTCCGCCCGGCGCGTCGAGCTCGAAGCGGCCGCCGGGCAGCGATTCGGCCCGCTCGCGCATGTTGCCGAGGCCCATGCCGGACACATGATCGGCCGCGATGCCACGGCCATTATCGGCGATCGCGAGGCGGACACGATCCGCCTCGCGGCGGAGCATGATCTCGACCCGCGTGGCGCCGGCGTGGCGAAGCACGTTCGCGAGCGCCTCGTCGACGATGCGCAGCAGCGATTCCTCCTGCGCGCCGGGCAACGGCGGCAGATCGTCGAGCGTGAACGCGGGCATGAGCCCGCTCGTGTGCGACCACTCGATCGCGCGCTGGCGCAGGCGCTCGATCAGCGGGAGATCGGTGTCCGACGCGCGCAGCTCGTCGAGAATCTGCGCGAGCTCCTGCTGGATCTGCTGGCTCAGGCGCTGCGCCTGTTCGAGCCGATCCGAGCCCTGCGTCTCGCCGATCAGGCGCCGCGCGGTCGCAAGCTGCAGGTTCAGCGCGAACGCTTTCTGCTTGACCGTGTCGTGAAGGTCGCGCGCGAGGCGCTGGCGCTCGGCGAGCGTGGCAAGCTGCG
Source organism: uncultured Rhodanobacteraceae bacterium (assembly GCA_937902695.1). Classification (GTDB taxonomy): domain Bacteria; phylum Pseudomonadota; class Gammaproteobacteria; order Xanthomonadales; family Rhodanobacteraceae; genus Dokdonella_A. The sequence continues at coordinate 984 of CALFNI010000283.1, read as the reverse complement.
CGCGCGAGCGCATGAGCCCGCGCAGATCGAGCGCCATGCGGTCGAGCAGCGAGGAAAGCCCGCCGAGCTCGTCGCGCGAGTGATCGGCGATGCGGTCGGTGAAATCGCCGCGGCTCCAGGCGGTCGCGGCGCGCGCGACACGGTTGAGGCGCCGCGTGACCCACCACGCGAGGAAGATCGACGAGGCGAGGCCGAACACGACCAGAAAGCCGAACACGGTCGGCGATTCGAAGCTCGAATCGACCAGCAGGTGCCGCCACGGCAGCGGCAGGCGCAATTCCACGAACAGGAGGGCGAGCAGGTTGCCGGAGGCGTCGCGCACCGGCGCGAGCACGCGGCGGATGCGATACGGGCTTTCGGCGCCGGCGAGCCCGGTGACGCCGGCCTTCGCGGATGCCGTGATCACGGCGACTTCCTCGGCGGTCGGCGGCGTCGGCGTCCAGCGGCCATCGCCGGCCGAGTGCGCGAGCTCACGGCCGTCGGGTGCGAGGATCGACGCTGCGAGCGGTGCGTCGGCGAGCTCCATCAGCACATATGACTCGTCGGGCGTGAGTCCGCCGCGCGGCTGCTGCAGGCGCAGTACCCATCCGTCGAGCCACGTGCGCAATGCGACGGGATCGCCTTCGCCGCCCGCGGTCAGATGCGGCCATCGCGAAGCGAGATCGGCCGCACCGCGCCCGGCTGCGCGATCGAGGCTGCCCTCGGCGACGCCGCGCATGAACTGCCCGAACTCGAAGATCAGGATCGCCGACTCGACGACGAACAGCGTCGGCAGCGACAGGCGCAGATCCTCGGTGAGGTCGTGGATCGCCTTCTGGAAGACGGGCGCCCGCCCGCCGGGCAGCGCGACGGCCCGGGGCCGCTGCGGCGCCGCGAAATTGTTGACATAGACCCAGTCCTGCGGCGGCTTGCGCGCGGCCGCACCTTCCTCGAGCAGCGCCTTCACCGCCTGGCCTTCATCGTCGACGCCTGCCGCTGTAAGCA
>CALFNI010000282.1 GCA_937902695.1 uncultured Rhodanobacteraceae bacterium | reverse complement strand
CAGGGTGCGGCCGCGGAAAGGTACACGCACATGCGCATGCCCGCGCCAACGACGCGCCGGGATCAACGACGCCAGCCACGACGGGGGCGACTGTACAATCGGCGCGACTGAGCAAAGGGGCGCGCCATGCGGCTGCTCGAGGGAAACGTCACGCGCCGGGCGCTTCTCTACGGCCTCCCGATCGCCTCGCTCGCAATCGCCTTGCTGCTCGGCCGCTACAGCGCATTTCCGCACGAAAGCGTTGCATGGCGCGTGGCGATTCCCGCCCTCTCCATCGCGCTGCTGGTACCGACCGTGCTGGTTGCGCTCCGCCACGCCGATGCAGCGGCCGCGCGCCTTGGCGAGCCGCTCGGAACCTTGCTGCTCACGACCGCGGTCACGACGATCGAAGTCTCGCTGATCTGCTTCGTGATGCTGCATGGAGAAAACAATCCGACGCTCGCGCGGGAATCGGTGTTTTCCGTCGTGATGCTGGTCGCGACGGGCGGCATCGGCATCTGCCTCACGGTCGGCGCGCTCCGTCACGGCGAGCAGGAGCACAGGCTGCAGGGCACGAGCGCTTATCTCGCCGTGCTGATCGCGCTGTCGGTGCTTCTGCTGATCCTTCCGAACTTCACGATCTCGACCGATCCCGGCACCTATTCTCCGGCGCAGCTCGTCTTAGTCAGCCTGCTGTCGTTCCTCCTCTATTTCGGATTCCTCTATATACAGTCGGTCCGGCACCGCGGGTTTTTCCTCGACGCAGCGGGGGACGACGACGGCCACGCGATCGCGCCGCAGATTCCTTACTGGCTGTCGCTGCCGTGCCTGATCGCGGGCCTCCTCGCGGTGGTGCTGCTCGGCGAGCGCGTCGCGGCCGGCGTCGAAAACGGACTCGCCGCGCTTCGCGTCTCGCGGCCGGATGCCATCATCGGCGCGTTGCTGGCGACGCTGCTGCTGTTTCCGGAGACGCTGTCGGCGCTGCGCGCCGCGCGCGCGAATCACCTGCAGCGGAGCATCAACATCATGCTCGGCTCGGCGCTCGCGACGATCGGGCTCACGATTCCCGCCATCGCTGCGGTCAGCTTCGCGACGGATCGACCGCTGATTCTCGGTGTCTCGGGCCGCGACGAGATCATGCTCGTGCTCGCGCTCTCGTTGTCCATCGTGAGCTTCGGGACCGGCCGAACGAACGTGCTGACCGGCTTCGTGCACATCGTCGTCTTTCTCGCCTACCTCATGCTGCTGGCGATCCCGTGAGCCACGGCGGTCGCGCGCATCCCGCGGTGATGATGGCCGAAAACGGCGAGCGTTCCGGGCGCGCCGCGTGGTGTACTGGCGGCAGTTTCACGATGCTCGCTCGGCTTTCGCGCAGGACAGGCGGAAATGAAACCGACGACTCGACGCACGTTCTCCGACGCCGGCGCGGCGCTCGTCCTCGCATGCTCGAGCCTCGCGCCGGTGCACGCCGTGGCGGCGCCCTCGCCTTCGGCATGCGCGTCGCCCGATAACCGCCGACTGGATTTCTGGATCGGCGACTGGGACGCCTTCGACGCCGACGCGCCGCGCGATGCCGCGATCGCCCGCGCACACGTCGATCCGATCGCCGCGGGCTGCGCGCTGCACGAGCTCTACGAGCAGTCGGACGGGCTCATCGGCGACAGCATCCTGAGCTTCGACCCGGTGCGAAAGCAGTGGCAGCAGACGTGGGTCACCAACCACGGCTCGCTGATGGTCATTGCCGGCAACTTCACGCAAGGCGCGCTCGTCCTCGAAGGCGAAGTCCATCTCGCCGACGGGCGCACGGTGCTGCAGCGGATCACCTGGAAGGCAGAGGACGACGGCGTGCGCGAATCCGCCGTGCTGTCGAAGGACGGCGGCGCGTCGTGGGCGCCGGCGTTCGACGTCGTTTTCCGCAAGCATCGGGACTGAGGGCGTCGCCGCTTCGTCACCAGGCCGGATCGGCGATCACTCCGTGGCGCTTGAAGAAATCGTCATAGACGGCGGCCGTGCCAGCGAGCGAGCCCGTATGGGCGGCGGTCGCGGCGGCGCCCTTGTCGGAGCGCCCGACCTTCAGCGCCACCACTGTCTTGCCGGCCTCGCGCATGCGCAGCGCCGCGGCCGCGAACGCTTCCGGATTGCGGAGCGTTTCGATGAAGAGCGCGGCAACGCGCGTCGCGTCGTCTTCGGCGAGGTAGTCGAGATACTGGTCGACATCGACCACGGCGGCATTGCCCATCGAGACAAGATGGCTGATGCCGAAACGCCCGGTGCTGCTGAGCACGATGCAGCCCGAGCCCGAATGCGACAACACGGCGA
>CALFNI010000281.1 GCA_937902695.1 uncultured Rhodanobacteraceae bacterium | reverse complement strand
CGTGCTGTCGCCGGGACGACGACGCCGCGGAAGTCGAACGCCCGATGCCGCGGCCCTTATCCGGTCTTCCTTCGCGCCCGCGGATGCGCCGCGTCGTACACCTTCGCCAGATGCTGGAAATCGAGGTGCGTATAGATCTGCGTCGTGGCGATATCCGCGTGGCCGAGCAGCTCCTGCACGGCGCGAAGATCGCCCGACGATTCGAGCAGGTGGCTCGCGCACGAATGCCGCATCAGGTGCGGATAGACGCGCTTCCAGACGCCCTGCTCCTGCGCGCGCTTCCTGAGCCGCGCGCGCACGCCGTTCGGCGTCAGCGGTTTTCCGCCGCGGCCGCGCACGAGCGGGTCGGCGTCCTCGCACGCATCCTGCGCACGCAACGCCGCGAGCGCGGCGAGCGCCTTGGCGCCGACCGGCACGATGCGCGTCTTCGCGCCCTTGCCCGTCACGCGAAGCAATCCGCCTTCGGCATCGAGGTCGCGCCAGCGCACGCCACACAATTCCGAAACGCGCAGGCCGCTCGAATAGAGGAGCTCGAACAGCGCGCGATCGCGCACGGCGTCGGGCTGATCGGTCGGCACTTCGACGAGCGCGGTCATCTCGTCCGCGTCGAGCACCTCGGGCAGTTTGCGCGTCACGCGCGGCGAGCGCAGGCCGGTCGCCGGGTTGATCGAAACGTCGCCCTCGCGCGCGAGCCAGCGGAAGAAGCTTCGCCATGCCGATGCCAGCGCCCGCAGCGACGCCGGCGCAAGGCCGCGCCGATGCTCGCCGGCGAGCAGGCCTTGCACCTGGTCGGGACGAAGATCGCGCCAGCGCGGAAGATTGCGCGATTCGGCGAACGCGACCAGCGTGCCGAGCGCGCGCCCGTAGTGATCGATCGTGCTCGGCGAGTAGCGCCGCTCGACGCGAAGATGGGCCAGAAACCCGTCGACCGCGCCGGCGAGCGTCGCGCTCATTCTTTCGGCGCGAACCGCGCGACCGCCGACGCGACGCCTTCGGCGATCAGCTTCAGGAACACGGTGCCCATGCCGGGATGGAAGCGGTTCGCATCCTGGCTCCCGACCGCGAGCATGCCGACGCCGTCGACCGGCAGCAGCACGGCCGACGCGACCTCGCCCACGCGGGCGCCGAACAGCGCATCCAGCTTGTCCTGCTGCAGGCGTCCGCAAAGCGGCTCGGCGCGCTTCAGGAACTCGGCGAACACCGGCATCGCGCGCGGACCGTCGGGTTCGACCAGCAGCCATTCCGCAACCGGCAGATCGCCGTCGGCGCGGAACAGGACGATGCGCACGAGATCGGTGTTGAAGTCTTCGGTCAGCGCGGCAACGACGGCGTTCAGCGTTTCGGGCAGCGACGTCGCGCGCATCAGCGCGAGCGTCAGCGTGTGCACGCGCACCATCAGGAGCTGGTTCTCGTGCGCGATTTCGATCAGCTCGTGCAGGCGCCGGTTGAGCTCGCGGTTCTTGTCGCGCAGCACGTCGAGCTGATAGCTCGCCAGCGAAGCGGCCTGTCCCTGCTCGCGCGGCAGCACGAGCGCGAGCGCGAGATCCGGAAACTCGCTCAGGAAATCCGGATGGCGGCGCAGGTAACTCGCGACTTCCATCGCATCGAGACCTTCCTTGACGCTCAGATCAGCCATGCCACTCCCCCTCGAAGACGAACGTTGCCGGTCCCGTCATCCACAGCGTTTCGCCGGGGCCGCTCCAGCGTATGTCCAGCGTGCCGCCCGGCAGCGCGACGGCGACCTCATTATCGACTTCGCCGCGCTTGCGCAACACCGCGACCGCGGCGCACGCGCCGCTGCCGCAGGCGAGCGTCTCGCCGACGCCGCGCTCCCAGACCCTGAGGCGCACCGCGTTGCGCGATCGCCGCTCGACGAAGCCGACGTTGCAGCGCTCCGGGAACGCATCGGCATGCTCGATCTGCGGCCCGAGCGCCTCGACGGGCGCGGCGGCGACGTCGTCGACCACGACGACCGCGTGCGGGTTGCCGATCGATACGGCGCCGATCTCGAGGTCGTTGCCGACGACGTCGATGTCGTATCGATCCCGCTCTCGCTCGGCGAGCAGCGGAATCGCCGACGGCGCGAAGCGCGGCTCGCCCATGTCGGCGCGCACGCGACCGTCGGCGAGTAGCTCGACGGCGATCGGTCCCGACGGGCTTTCGAGCTGCTGCGGGCCTGACGCTGCAAGCGCGCCGTCGCGCACGAGCCAGCGCGCGACGCAGCGCACGCCGTTGCCGCACTGGCGCGCGGGCGAGCCGTCGGCATTCCAGACGCCGTAGGCGAACGCGCAGCGCGCGTCGCGGGCACGCTCGATCGTGAGGAGCTGATCGAAGCCGACGCCGAAGTGGCGATCGCCGAGCGTCCGGATCGCCTGGACGTCGAGCGCCAGCGGACGCGCGCGGCAATCGACGATGACGAAATCGTTGCCGAGACCGTGCATCTTGCTGAAACGAAGACCCACGCGCAGGGCGGCCTCAGTGTCCGCCCGAGGAATCCTGCGGCGGCGGCGTCGTGCCGTCCGCCGCCGGCGTCGCGGGCGCCGGCTCGTCGGTCTTCGGCGGCACGGCGGCCGGATTCGGCTTGACGAGCTCGCCCTTGTTGCCGCACGCGGCAAGCATCAGCGCGAGCGTCAGCGGAGCGAAAGCCAGGAGTCGTGATGTGCGCATGGCGTCGACCTGCAGAACGGATCGGACCGGCGCCGTCGCAACGATGCGAAACGCCGCCTGATCGGCCCCGACAGTATAGCCGCGCGGCGGCGCGGCCGACCGGCTATGCTTTCGGCATGCCGTTGACCGCATTCCTGATCGGACTCTACGGGTTCGCGATCCTTTCCCTGCTGATCGCGATCGGCCACGGCGCCGGCGCGCGGCGGCACTGGCGCTCGCGGCGGCGGTTTCGCGCATGCCATCGCGCGCTCTGGTCGCTGGTGTTCGCGCTGCTTGCGGTGATCGGCGTCATCGGCGGCACGGCGCTGCTCGGCTATCGCCGGCTCGCGGCCGAGGCGCTCGTGGCGAAACTCGATACGCGCCAGCTGGCGCCGCAGCGCTTCGCGGTCGACATCGAGCTTCCGGACGGCACGCGCAAATCGGCCGAGATCGCCGGCGACGAATGGCAGCGCGATGCGCGCGTCATCAAGTGGGACGTGCGTGCGGTCGTGCTCGGCGCGCCGCCGCTGTACCGGCTCGATCGCGTCACCGGCCGCTATCGCGACGCGCAGCAGGAATCGACGGCGCCCAAGAGCGTCGTCGCGCTGTCTGATCCGTCGCGCGTGGACCTCTGGCAGATGAAGCAGCGGTTCCCACGCTGGATTCCGTGGATCGACGCCGATTACGGCAGCGGCGCGTATCTGCCGCTGGTCGACGGCGGGCGATTCAACGTGACGCTGGCGGCCGCGGGCGGTCTCGTCGCGCGTCCAGCCGATGCGACGACCGCGGACAAGATCGGCGCGACGGCGTTCTGAGCTAGGGCAGCGCGTGCTCGGCGGCGAGCTCGCGTGCGACGAGCGTCGCGCCGTCCGTGGTCAGATGGCCGTAGTCGAACGTCACGAGCCGCGTCGGACCCTCCGGCGCGTGCGTGAGGCAGCCCTCGGCGTTGCAGAAGAAGTCGATGAGGGAGAAATAGCGGACGCGACCCGCGTCGAGATCGCCGCGCAGCGTGCGGTCGACGGCGGCAGCGGCCGGATCGAGCCCGGTCGCGAGGCGATCCGGCAGCGTGTGGAACGGATGTCCGTGCGTCCACGCGTCGTACATCTGCGCCGGCAGACCGCCTTTCCATGCGGGCGCCTGACCGACGACGACGATGTTCGCAACGCCGGCTTTCTCGAGCGCATCGAACGTCGCCGACAGCGCGCTCTTCGCGCCATCGGACGCCCAGTCCTTCTCGTAGTACGCCCAGACCGCGAACAGGATCACCGTC
>CALFNI010000280.1 GCA_937902695.1 uncultured Rhodanobacteraceae bacterium | reverse complement strand
GCCGACGCGGGTGCTGTTCCGCAATGCCGACGATCCGGTCATGCGCGCCGAAATCCACTGGCGACTGGCCGCGCCGCTTTCGGCGCTCGTGCTGATGCTGCTTGCGCTGCCCCTTTCGAAATCGAGCCCGCGCGAGCCGCGCTACGCGCGCTTGCTCGTCGCGGTGCTCGCGTGGTGGGTGTTCAACACGGGCCTCGGCCTCGGGCGCTCGTGGATCAGCCAGGGCAAGCTCGCGCCGGGCTTCGGTTTCTGGTGGGTCTACGTCCCGACGGTGGCGATGGCCGCGTGGCTGATCTGGAAGAGCCAGCGCATGCCGCGCGGAAAGGGAGCCGGCTGATGCGCATGCCCAACCTCGCGGTCAAGCGCGTCGATCGACTCGTCGCGATCGCCGTGCTGTCGTCGGTCGGGCTGACCTGGCTCACGATCGTCGGCTTCGATGCATTCCGCATCTTCATCGGCGAGCTCAACGATGTCGGCACCAACCAGTACACGCTGACCAAGGCGATCACGTACGTGCTGCTGACGGTGCCGCGGCGCTGCTACGAGATGTTCAGCTATTCGGCGCTGATCGGCGGCCTGCTCGGGCTCGGCGGCCTTGCCGGCAGCGGCGAGCTCACCGCATTGCGCGCGGCGGGGCTTTCAAAGTTCCGCATCTGCGCATCGGTCGTGCTCGCGCTGACGACGCTGACGGTGCTGGTCATGGTCATCGGCGAGACGATCGGCCCCTACGGCGAGCAGAAGGCGCAGGCGCTGCAGCTCGCGGCGAAATCGAAGGACGTCGCGCTCGCCAAAGGCGGCACGCTCTGGGCGCGCGACGGCGATACGGTCATCAACGCCAAGCGCGGGCACGCGCGCGGGGGCAGCGTCGAGCTTTCCGGCGTGCGCGTGTTCGAGTTCGACGCGGAAGGGCGCCTCACGTCGCTCGCGCTCGCCGATCGCGCGCTGCATGCGGCCGGCACGTGGACGCTCCACGACGTGCGCCGCACGAACTTCAACAGCGACAGCGCCACGAGCACGACCAGGGCCGAAGAGCATTGGGAGTCAGGACTCGATCCGGCGCTCCTTTCGCTCAGCATCGTGCAGGCCCAGTACATGACGCTGCGCGACCTCTCGCGCAACATCTTCTACCTCGAGCGCAACAAGCAGGACGCGTCGACGTTCCGGCAGGCGTACTGGGAGCGGCTCTTCTATCCGGTCAGCGTGCTGGCGCTCGCGTTCTGCGCCGTGCCGTTCGCGTTCGGCACGCTGCGCAGCGGCGGCCTCGCGAAGCGGCTGTTCATCGGCATGGTGCTGGCTCTCTGCTTCTATTTCGCGCAGCGCGCGATCGTGAACATGGGCGCCGTGTATGGCGTGCATCCGGCCGTGGCGAACCTGATTCCGCCGACCCTGCTGGCGGTGCTGGCGTTCGCCTACTTCCGCCGGCACGCGTAGGAAACGCGCGATCGGTGGCGGTTCGTGCCGGCTTTTTCCGTATCCGACGAATGCTCGTCCCATTCTTCGGAGATTTCTGCGATGCGTCCGGTTCTTGTTCTGCTCCTCGTGCTCGCGGCCAGCGAAGCCGCTGCGATCGACCTCGGCAAGGCGCTCGGCGGCGGCATGACCGCAGCCAAGGGCCTCTCGATCAGCGATGACGACGTCCGCGCCGCGGCCGACCGCGCCTGCGCATGGATGGATGCGCACAACGCGGTCGCGCCCGCGGGCAATGCCTACGCGAAGCTGACCAGCGGCGTCACCTCCGAAGACGGCATCCGGCTCGACTACAAGGTCTATCTCGTTCGCGACGTCAACGCGTTCGCGATGGCGAACGGCTGCGTGCGCGTATTCGCAGGGCTCATGGACAAAGCGACGGACGACGAGATTCGCGGCGTGCTCGGCCACGAGATCGGGCACGCCAAGCTCGGCCATATGAAGGCCAAGATGAAGACCGCGTATCTCACGCGCGCTGCGCGGCAAGGCGCGGCCGCGACCGGCGGCGCGGCCGGGCAGATCGCAGAATCCGATCTCGGCGGTTTCGCCGAAGAAGTCGTCAACGCGCAGTTCTCGCAGAAGGAGGAGAGCGAGGCCGACGCGTACGGCTACCACTTCATGGTGCGCCACCGCTTCGATCCGGCCGCGATGGTGAGCCTTTTCAAGAAGTTGCCGAGCGGCGGCGGGCTGATGTCTTCGCACCCGGCCTCCCCGGATCGAGCCGCGAAGATCCAGGCGTTGATCGACAACAAAGCGTGACGCTTTGGGCGCACCGTTGAGAGTCGACTCATCGATTGACTCCAGGGAGGACACTGGACTAAGCTTAGTCCAGTCTACAAACATGACATTCATGAGCACGGTAAATATCCACGCCGCCAAGACGCATCTCTCGCGGCTCATCGACGAGGTCGCCGAGGCAGAGGAAGTCGTCATCGCGAATGCCGGCCGGCCGGTCGCGAGGCTCGTCCCGATCGGCAATCCGCCTGGCAAGCGGGTGCTCGGCCGTCTCGAGGGGCGCCTCAAGGTGCCGCGCGATTTCGACGCGTCCCTGCCGGACGACGTTCTCGCCGCATTCGAAGAGCGCTGATGCGCCTGCTGCTCGATACGCACGTCCTGCTCTGGGCGCTCGCCGAGCCGCGGCGCCTGCCGGGCCCGGCGAGGGACGCGATCGAAGCGGGCGACAACGAGGTGCTGTTCTCGGCCGCGAGCATCTGGGAGATCGCGATCAAATCAGAGGTGCTGCGTGCCGGGTTCGTCGACACCGCGACGATCATCGGCGCTGCGAAAGACATGCGTTTCGACGAGCTCGCAATCAGCGCCGGGCACGCAGCCGCGGTCGCGGCGTTGCCGCCGCATCACAAGGATCCTTTCGACCGGCTCCTCGTCGCCCAGGCGCTCACGGAGCCCGCCCGACTCGTCACTGCGGACAAGGCGCTCGCGGCGTACTCGAACGACCTTGTCTGGCTGATCGGGTGACGCATCACGTCGGGAGGCGCACCAGCACGCTTCGCGCCGCAAGATCGTGCCACCCGCGCTTTCGTCGATCGAAAAGACACCAGGCGAATCCGAGTCCGAGCGCGAGCAGCGAGACGCACGCGACTGCGAAGCGAAGCGCCGCGCGCCGCCACTCGAGCGCCCGGCCATCTTCGTCGACGATCCGCAACCGCCAGGCGCGCATGCCGATCGTCTGGCCGCCGCGCGTCCACGAGATCGGAAGAGCGTCGTGTAGGGCACGCG
>CALFNI010000279.1 GCA_937902695.1 uncultured Rhodanobacteraceae bacterium | reverse complement strand
ACTCGGGGACGTCGGCGCACCCCTGCCAGTAATCGGTGAGCGGCCGCGGGCGAACGCGTTTCGCCCGCGGCTGCGCCGCAGAACGCTGGCGTGTCCGAACACGCCGCCGTCGGGGAGCAAGCAAGAGGTGGTTTCGACAACCAGCAAAGTCATCGAGACATGACGCATCGCAAATCCGAGATCGCGCTACAACGCCGCGGCGCCTCAACGCGACCTCACCGTTTTCCCGCGGACAGCATGATCGCCGGCCACCGATCCTCAGCTCGCAGCCGGCGATACCCGGACCGTTCCAGGGGCATGCGCGATCCCCGATTCTCATGGTCCTACCCCTGACAGTCAGAATCTGCGCTCGGATTGCGCATCGTCCGGGTGCTGTCCGCGGGATTCTGTCTCTCTGATCTCGGTCGGCGTGACGGCTCGACGCGCTCGGGCCCGTTCCACGGCAACCACTCGGGCAAACGCGCCGCATCGGCTAAACTAGGCCTTTCCACGGAGGCCGCATGAGCGAATCCCGCTCGGCCGGCGCACGCTTTCGCGCCGCCGTCGCCGAAGAACACCCGCTGCAGGTCGTCGGCGCGATCACCGCCTACGCGGCGCGCATGGCCGAGCGCACGGGATTCCGCGCGCTGTATCTCTCGGGCGGCGGCGTCGCGGCGAACTCGCTCGGCATGCCGGATCTTGGCATCAGCACGATGGACGACGTGCTGATGGACGTGCGCCGCATCACGGATGCATCCGGCCTGCCGCTGCTCGTCGACGTCGACACCGGATGGGGCGGTGCGTTCAACATCGCGCGCACGGTCCGCTCGATGATCAAGGCCGGGGCCGGCGCGATGCATATCGAGGATCAGGTCGCGGCGAAACGCTGCGGCCATCGGCCCGGCAAGGCGATCGTGCCGAAGGACGAAATGGTCGATCGCATCAAGGCGGCGGTCGATGCGCGTCACGATGAGGGCTTCGTGATCATGGCGCGCACCGACGCCATCGCGGTCGAGGGCATCGGTCCCGCGATCGAGCGTGCGGTCGCGTGCGTCGAAGCCGGCGCCGACATGGTTTTTCCGGAGGCGATCTACACGCTCGAGCAGTATCGCGAGTTCAGGGACGCGGTGCGGGTGCCGATCCTCGCGAACATCACCGAGTTCGGGAAGACGCCGCTTTTCACGACCGGCGAGCTGAAGTCGGCCGGCGTCGACATCGTGCTCTACTGTTGCGGCGCGTACCGCGCGATGAACAAGGCTGCGCTCACGTTTTACGAGACCGTGCGTCGCGACGGGACGCAGAAAGCGGCCGTGCCGGGCATGCAGACACGCGACGAGCTCTACGATTTTCTCGGCTATCACGCTTATGAAGACAAGCTCGATGCGCTGTTCGCCGGGCGCAAGGACGACGAGTAGTTGAGCGAGAGCACGCCGACGCCGGCACGGGAACGCGGCCGCCGTCCCTGGGATGCGATCGCCGCAATCCTCGCCGCGCTGATCGGCTTCCTCGCGCTGCTCGTTTCGGGATACACCGCGTTCGTGCAGCGCCAGCAGGTGCGCGCCCAGGTGTGGCCGTACCTGATCCTGACCAATTACGACACCGATCGCTCGCTGTATGTGTTCAACAAGGGCGTAGGTCCCGCGATCCTGCACAGCGCGCGCGTGCGCGTCGACGGCAAGCCGCAACCCGACTGGGAACACGTGCTCGACGCGCTCGGCGTGCCCAAGCCGCGCCAACATTACATTTCCACGATCCATGTCGTCGTGCTGTCGCCCGGCGATCGCACAGCGATCATCAACTTCGACGACGAAGCCGCATATCGCGCGTTCCGCGACGCCGCATTCGAGCACATGAAGACGAAGCTCTGTTACTGCTCCACGCTCGGTGAGTGCTGGCTCTACGCCGACACGATCTTCGGCAACGCACCGAACCTGCAGGCGCTCGCCGAGTGTCCGGCGCTGCCGGATGGCGAGGCGTTCCTCGAATAGGCGCGCCTGCGCGCACGCGGCAATGGGTGCGCGCGCCGGCAGCACGGTGTGCTTCGAGCATCACCCGCAGGTATCATTGCGCGCCATTTTTGAGACCGCGCGCTGCTCGGCGCGGAACCAGCGGAGATCGATGTGACCGAAAACGCCCCTTCCGTGCTGCCGAAGCCCAAGAAATCCGTCGCGTTGTCCGGCGTTGCCGCCGGCAACACGGCGCTCTGCACGGTCGGGCGCACCGGCAACGATCTGCACTACCGCGGCTACGACATCCTCGATGTCGCGACGACCTGCGAGTTCGAGGAGATCGCTTACCTACTCGTGCACGGCAAGCTGCCGACACGCGCCGAGCTCGCCGGCTACAAGTCGACCCTGAAGGCGATGCGCGACGTGCCGGCTGCGGTCAAGCGCGTCCTCGAGCAGTTGCCCGCTTCGACGCACCCGATGGACGTCATGCGCACGGCCGTCTCCGCGCTCGGCTGCGAGATGCCGGAGAAGGACGACCACAATGCGCAGGGCGCGCGCGAGATCGCGGATCGCCTGATGGCATCGCTCGGCTCGATGCTGCTCTACTGGTACCACTTCGCGGTCAACGGCAAGCGCGTCGACGTCGAAACCGACGACGACTCGATCGGCGGCCACTTCCTGCACCTTCTGCACGGCGAGAAGCCGAGCGATCTCTGGGTCCGCTCGATGCACACGTCGCTGATCCTCTACGCCGAGCACGAGTTCAACGCCTCGACCTTCACCGCGCGCGTGATCGCCGGCA
>CALFNI010000278.1 GCA_937902695.1 uncultured Rhodanobacteraceae bacterium | reverse complement strand
GGCTGAAATCGAAGGGCTGACGTCCGCGTTGCGCTGCGCCTAGGCATTCCCATCGGGTCGGCTTGATCCTTGTAACGTGCAGACTTGTCCGTTTTTGCGCGGAACCGCGTATTCCAAGGGCGCAATCCTCCGATGCGAGCGTGCCCCATGCGCAACGACGACGTGTTCGTGGTCGATATCGCGACGCTCCTGCCTCCACGCTATCGCGCCGAGGACGTCCTCGGCCGCGTCTACGGCCAGCCCGGCATTGCGGACGACATCCGGACGCTCGCGACGCGCGCGTGCAGGAGCACCGGCGTCAGCACGTTCTCCTCGGTGCTCGACTTCGACGCCTATCCGTCCAAACGCCTCGTCGCCGACTGCCACACCCCGCAGCGTTGGTGCGGCGCCTTGATCGACGCGGTGTCGATCATGCTGCCGCGGAGCGAGATCGGATTCCTCAGCGTCGCGTACAACATTTCCTCCCATGTCGACGTCCTCCCCAATCTCGCCTGCCAGGTCGCACGCGAAGAAGGCCTCGATCTGCGCGCGGCGCCGCAGGAGCTGCCCCATTACGGATGCGCGGCCGGCATCCTGCAGATCGAGTCCGCGGCGGATTTCTGCCGGCGAACCGGCAGCGCCGCGCTCGTTATCGTGCTCGAGCAGTGCACCTGGGCCTATCGACCCGTTTGCCGGCGCGAAAGCGAGGGTTTTCGCGCGAGCCTTCGCGCGCACCTCCTCTTCAGCGACGGCGCCGCGGCGGTTCTTGTCGTTCCGGGATCGATGATCGGACGCTTCGACACCGCGCTGAGGATCATCGACGTGCGCACCGGCTTCGAGCTCGGCGACACAATCAGCATGCGCAACGGCCACTTCCTGGTGGGCGAGGACGTCGGCGGAACGATGCCGGGTCTCGTCGCCTCGCAATGCGTGCGCCCCCTGCTGGCGAAACACGGCCTCGCCGCGGACGACGTGCGCGACTGGGCGATCCACCAGGGCGGGCTGCCGGTACTGAGGCAATTCGCGCGCGCCGACATCCTCGGGCTCTCCAAAGCCCAGCTGGCGGATTCGGTCGACACCTTCGAGGAATACGGCAACCTCAGCTCGGCGAGCTGCGTCTTCACGCTTCGGCGCCAGTTCGATCGGCGCGTACCACGCGGCACGAAAGGCATGGCCGTTGCGTTCGGCGCCGGGTACTACTTCGGCAGCATCCTTTACGAACGGTGGACCCGCGACATGTCCGCGAACGTCAGCGCTTCGCGCGCTCGTCCGGCGCCGACGCTTCCTTGATGAGGTCGTCGAGGATCACCTCGAAATCCTGCCCGTTGTACGCCTTGAGGATGCGCATGCGCCGGCGCAGCTCCTTCTGGTACACGGGTTCGAGGTAGATCGACGGCGGCGGGAACACGCGCGTCTCGTCGCCGCCGAGATAGAGCACGCCGTCGACGACCTGTCCCATCGGCGCCCACGCGTGCGAATCCTCGAGCGCCCAGTCGTGCTTGCCGTTGACGATGGCCGGTTTGGCCTTCCACGCCGGTGCGATGATGCTGAAATCGACCTTCGCGAGCGGCGTGCCGCGCAGCACGCGAAAGCTCGGCGGCGGCGGCATCTTCATCGTCCCGGCCGCGGCCTGCGTCGGCACCAGCGCGACGATGAAAAGCGCGCCCGGATGCTTCTTCGCGATGATCTGCGCTGCGGACGGCTCGTCGAAACCGTCCTCGCCCGGCGCCCGCGCCGGGTACCTGCGAAACGTGTGCAGCGCGCCCGAAACCAGCAGCGCGCGATGCTTCTTCGCCAGCACTTCCCGCTCGACGACCGTCGCGTAGAACGCGTCGCGGTCGGCGACCTTCCTGAGATCGTCGGCGGTCTCGATCGTTGCCCAGTCGAACGCCGGATCGCCCAGCACGAGCCGCACCGGATGCGGACAGAGATGCCTGGCGTTGACCTCGCGCACCGTCTCGTAGAACTGCCGGTACATCGGTGCGTTCCACGCGAACGGAACCGCGGTCTCGCGGTACATGCTCACGAGCTCGGCTTCGCCGACGTCCTTGCCCGACGCCCAGGCGTCGGCGACGGGCTGCAGCCGCGCATTGCCCGACTCGATGACGATGTCGTCGGTGCGGCAGAGGAAGCGCGGATCGCCGATGAGCCGGCGCAGGAACGCATGCTGCTGCGCGTTGCGGTGCCACTCGCCCATGAAGATCAGCGGATGGCTGTCGTAGACCTTCGCAAGACCGGCGATCGCGTCGTAGGGTCCGGCTGCGGAAAGCGACAGCGCCAGCAAGGCACCGGCAAGGATCATGGCGAAGCATCCCGTTCGACCGGCCGGAGCGTGCGCGCGACGGGACCGGGCGTCACGTGCGGAACGTCACAGCTTGCCGGCGAGCCGGAGCGACGCCAGCACGATGCCGGCGATCAGCGCCATGCCGCCGAGCGTGATGCCGAGGATGCACAGCACCATCGCGCCCGCGAACGGACGCGCGAACACGAGCGACGACTGCGACATGTCGCGCCCCGGCGCGATGCCGCTCGCCGTCAGCCGATAGCGGCCGGCGCGCGGAATCTCGAACGCGCGCACGGAAAGGCGCACGCGCGAGAAGCCGGAGACCTTCGAACGAAACACGATCGGCGCCGACGGCACGTCGTGGCCGTCGTCGTCGCGCATCGCGAAATCGACGCCGGCGAACGCCGTGCCGAGGTGCGGCTGCTCGATGCAGAGGATCGCCGTGCCGGCGGCGGCGAAGCGGACGTCCTGCTCCGGCACGACCGGCAGGCGCGCGAGGATGCTCGCGCGCAACACGCGCAGCAGCCGCGCGATCGAGAAGGCGGCGAGCACGGCGCCGACCAGCGCCGCGGCGACGAGGAGCCCGGCCGGCAGATCGAGATCGACGACGGCCGCCGTCACGCCGCACCCATCGATGCCGGATCATCGGCAGACATAATTACCCGCGCCCTCGCGCGTGCAGTCGTCCGGCGCGCCGTACGTGTCCCAGACCTCGGCGAAGCCGATGCGGCGCGTGAACGCGGAAAACTCCGGCAACGCGCGCACGTCGCGCCCGTACGGGCTCCACATCAGCGCGAGGAACACGGCATCGTTGCTGGTGAACCCGTCCGCGATGATCGCAAGCGCGCGGCCGGGTTCGCCCATCCGCATGAGCGCATACACGACGACGCCGGATACGACGCGCGGCTTTGCATCCAGATAGCGGTGAACGACGTCGAGTGCGTCTGCGCGCGCCGACGCGTCGCCGAGGATGCCCGAGGCAAGCATGCCGTTCCATTCCTTGGGCAAGCCCGAATCCAGCGCGCCGAACGCCGTGGTCAGCTGCGCGATCGCCTCGGCCTTGTCGTTGCGCGCATCGGCGATGTACGACAGCCCGAGGCCCGCGAACATCAGCTTGGCGTCCGCGGCGCGGCGCAACAGCGGCTCGGCGTGCGCGTAATCGCCAAAATAGCTGTAGCTCGCGCCGCGCCAGAGGAGTGCGGTCGGCAGCATGGGGTCGATCGCGAGCAGATCGTCGAGCACGGCGTTCCCGCGCTCGCCGTAGCCCGTCATCACGAGCTCCGTCGCGTACCAGAGCGCGGAGGTGGTATCGGTCTTGTCGAGCTCGCGCGCGTGCTCGAACGCCACGCGCGCCTCGGTGTAACGGCGGCGGATGCTGAGCGACTGGCCGAGCGCGGCATACGGCTCGGCGAGCTTCGGATCGAGCTCGCTCGCCAGGCGCGCGTGCGTCTCCACCGAGGCGACGGCGGCGACCGGATCCAGCACCGTGTAGGTCGGCGCGATCGCCATCAGCGCGGCGAGCCGCGCGTGCGCGCGCGCGAACTTCGGATCGAGCGCGATCGCCTGCTCGAGCTCAGCGATCGCCTCGGGAAAATGCGCGCCGTCGCGACGGTTGAACGTGCCGGTCGCCTTGAAATAAAGCGCATAGGCGTCGGGATTCGACGTCGCCACCGGGACGATCCGCTGCGCAGCGTCGCCGGTCAGCACGATCTCGAGTTTGTCGGCGATCGCGTGGGCGATGCGCTCCTGCAGAGCGAACACGTCGCCGAGGTCGCCGTCGTACGTATCCGACCAGAGATGGAAGCCGTCGGACACCTGGATCAGCTGCGCCGTGATGCGCACCTTGTCGCCTTGCTTGCGCAGCGAGCCTTCGAGGATGTTGGCGACGCCGAGGGCCTTGCCGATCGTGCGCAGATCCTCGTTCCTGCCCTTGAACGAGAACGACGATGTCCGGCCCGCGACCTTGAGATCCCTGAGCTTGGCGAGCGCGTTCAGCAGCTCCTCGGCCATGCCGTCGGAGAAATAATCCTGGTCGTGCGTGGGGCTGAGGTCCGTGAACGGCAGCACCGCGATCGATTTCGCGGGCGCCGCATCGGCAGGACGCGTGATCGCGGGCACCGCCGTGGTCGTCGCGACGCTTTCGCTTCGATGCGCCACGATCTGATTGGCCAGCAGCAGCACGATCGCGACGCCCATGGTCGCGATGATCCAGCGATCGAGCTTGCGGCCCGTCGCGCGCGCGATCGATTCGTCGCGAGCGATCTCGCTCTCGCGCTTCAACCCCTGCGGCGTGATCTCGTAGAGCCACGCGAACGCGATCAGGAACGGAAAGCCGATCACGGCCGCGACGACGATCCAGCGGACCGTCCAGGTCGGCACGTCGAAGAACGGAAAAACCTGCGTCGCGACCTGCACGGCGAGCCAGGCCGAAGCGGCATAGAACGCCGCGGCGCGAATGACATTGCGGCGCCGCAACTCCGATACGAACGTGCGCATCGCGTCTCCCCCCGGCCCGCACTCTACAGCGAACCGTCGCCGGGCGCGCGGGATGCGGTGCGACGTCCCCCGCCGGCTTTACAGCCGCGGCGCGCCGCATGGCGTGCCGGACCGGACAATCAAACTGTAAAATGTGCGCCGGATACGCCGCGCGCCAGCCGGCGTACGGACAAACGGGAGCACACCACGATGCCTTGCTTGAACGCGACGCGAGCCGTAGCCGTTGTCATTGCCGCCATCGCCGCCACGACCGCCCACGCCGCGAATCCGCCCGCAGACCCCGGCTTCGACAGCGTGTTCCCCAGCGTCTACGCCGACCTTCTCTATAACGCGAAGACCGCGTACGAGAACAAGCGCTACGACGAGGCGTTCCCGCTGATGCAGAAGGCCGCGTGCGCGGGCGACAAGGAAAGCCAGTGGATGCTCGGCCACATGTTCCTGCTTGGCCAGGGCGTCGCGCGCGACGATTTCACCGGCTACGCATGGATCAAGGTCGCCGCCGAGTTCAACGAACACGAATACCGCTCCACCGCCGAGAAGATCGAGAAGGCGATCGACCCCAAGCAGCTGCCCGCCGTGCAGGCAGAGACGCGCAAGTTCATCGACGCCTACGGGCTTCGCGCGACGAACATGAGCTGCAACCGTGCGGCCTCGCAGCACGGCCACATCATGGATCGCATCATCTGCACGCCGAAGGACGACGGGCAGTTGTCGATGCTGCGCCGATGCGTCGCCAAGACGCCGCCG
>CALFNI010000277.1 GCA_937902695.1 uncultured Rhodanobacteraceae bacterium | reverse complement strand
CGAGGCGTACGGGAACACGGTGTTGTTCCAGCGGACCGGACGCGAGGGATCGAGGTAGAACGACTTCAGATAGTGGTAGATCCAGTCCGAGCCCTTCGCGCGCGCTTCGAGGGACAGATCCGGCGGCGCCTTGCCGAACCAGCTCGCCGCGAGCGCCGGCGGCATCTGGTTCGTCGCCTTGTCGCCGATCTTCGCGCCCGTGAAGATCAGGCTCGCCTGCACTTCCTTGTCGTCGAGCTTCAGATCCTCGGCGATGCGCGAGTAGCGCATGAATTGCAGGCTGTGGCAGCCCGAGCAGTAATTGAAGAAGAGCCGCGAGCCGCGCTGCAGCGAGGCGACGTCGTCGACGCGGATGTTCATCGGCTCCATGCCGCCTTCTTCGGCCGCGTGCGCGACACCGGCAAGGCCGACGACGGCGAGCGCGGCGAACGCAACGCGCTTCAGGACGTTCTGGGTCGAGGTCACGATCGCGGTCTCACGCATGGGTCGTCACCCGGTCCGGCACGGGCCTGGTCTTTTCCTTGCCCCACCAGGTATAGAACACGAGGAACGCGAAGAACCCGAAGTAGACGATCAGCCAGAAGCGGCCGAACGCGTTCTCGATCGTCGTGACGTCCGCGCCGGCGCCGAACCATTCCGGAATCTTCTCGGCCGTGACACCGGCACCGACCGCGCCGAGCATGACGAACGAAATCGCGAAGAGGCCGAGCGCGATCTTGTAGCCGAGCCCGCGATAGCGCACCGACTTGACGATGCCGCGATCGAGCCACGGCATGAAGAAGAGCAGCACGATGCCGAGGAACATCACGATGACGCCGGGCAGCTTCGCCGGGATCATGCGCAACATCGCGTAGAACGGCGTGAAGTACCACACGGGCTTGATGTGCTCCGGCGTCGCGAGATTGTTCGCCGGGATGAAGTTGTCGTGCTCGAGGAACCAGCCGCCGAACGTCGGCGCGTAGAAAATGATGAATGCGGCGAGCAGCAGGAAGAAGCCGGTGCCGAAGAGATCCTTCACCGTGTAGTACGGATGGAACGCGATGCCGTCGAGCGGCGTGCCGTCGGGCTTCTTTTTGTCCTTGATCTCGATGCCGTCCGGGTTGTTCGAGCCGACTTCGTGCAGCGCGCCGATGTGCAGCACGACCAGCAGGATCAGGACGAGCGGCAGCGCGACCACGTGCAGCGCGAAGAAGCGGTTCAGCGTCGCGTCGGCGGGGAGGTAATCGCCCATGATCCACGTCACGAGCGTGTCGCCGATCACCGGCACCGCGCCGAACAGCGAGATGATCACCTTGGCGCCCCAGAACGACATGTTGCCCCACGGCAGCACGTAGCCCATGAAAGCTTCCGCCATCAGCGCGAGGAAGATCAGCATGCCGATGATCCAGAGGAGCTCGCGCGGCTTCTTGTACGAGCCGTACATGAGCCCGCGGAACATGTGCAGATACACCACGACGAAGAACAGCGAGGCGCCCGTCGAATGCATGTAGCGGACGAGCCAGCCCCAGTCGACGTCGCGCATGATGTACTCGACCGACGCGAATGCTTCTGCCGCGTTGGGCTTGTAGAACATCGTGAGGAAGATGCCGGTCACGATCTGGTTGACCAGCACGACGAGCGCGAACGAGCCGAAGTAGTACCAGAGGTTGAAGTTCTTCGGCGCGTAGTAGCCGGACGTGTGCGCGGACAGGAACGAGAGCCATGGCAGGCGATCCTCGATCCAGCCGAGCACCTTGTTCCGCGGATGGAGGCGAACGAACGTCGTGCCCATTACGCGGCTCCTTCCGTCGGGTTGACGCCGATCATGATCCGCTTCTCGTCGAGGAACTTGTACGGCGGCACCTGGAGGTTCGCGGGCGCCGGCACGCCGTCGTAGACGCGGCCCGACATGTCGTAGCGCGACTTGTGGCACGGGCAGTAGAAGCCGCCCTTCCAGTTCGGATCGAACGGCTCGGGCTTGAGGTCGGGGAAGAAATCCGGCACGCAGCCAAGATGGGTGCAGATGCCGGTCACGACAAGCCATTCCGGCTTGATCGAGCGGTACTCGTTCTTCGCGTAATCGGGCTGCTGATCGGTGTTCTCGGACTTCGGATCCTTCAGCAGCGAATCGACCGTCGCGAGCGTGTCGAGCTGCGGCTTGGTCCGGTTGACGACGAACACCGGCAGGCCGCGCCACGCGAACGTGACCTTCTGGCCCGGCTCGATCTTGCTGATGTCGGCCTCGACCGGCGCGCCGGCGGATTTCGCAGCTGCGCTCGGCTCCCAGGTCTTGATGAAAGGGATCACCGCCGCCACCACGCCCGCGCCGCCGACGACGGCCGTCGTCGCGGTCAGGAACCGGCGTCGGCCCTTGTCTACCACCGCATCATTCGCCATCCACCACCTCGGGGGTTTTTAGTTACTTCTGCGGTCCTCCATGACCGCCAAGAACAAAGCGGCCATCCTGGCCGCGGATTCAACGAAAGCAGATTTCGAAGGCGCCTGCGTCGCTGCGGGAAGCGCTGGCGCGTGGCGCTTTCCCCCGCGCGACACGCCGCCGCTTAGGGCAGGCCTCAAAATCGTGATAGTTTAACGAACGCCCCCGCACCGCACAATCAAACGGCTGCGGTCCTCGGTGCTGCCGGCTGGCCGCTGCTCGGAATCCGATGTCTCCCGCGACACTCCGCACCCTCGCCTTCGTTGCACGCTGCGTCGTGATCGGGCTCGCCGCCGCGTTCCTCTTGAGCGTGTTCGCGCCCAGCATCGTCTCGCGCCTGCGCGGCACCGGAGCGGAACCCGCGCGGCCGACGCGCGCTGCGACGATCGGACGCACCCAGGGCCCGGTGTCGTATTCCGAAGCGGTCTCGCGCGCATCGCCGGCCGTCGTCAACATCTATGCGAACAAGATGACCACCTATCGCCCGCCCACGGCGCAGGTCATCGATCCGCTGACGATGCGCCTCCTCGGCTACGTGCGCGGGCCGGCGATGAGCAAGCTTTCGCAGAACCTCGGCTCCGGCGTCATCTTCAGCGCCGACGGCTACGTGCTGACCAACAACCACGTGATCAGCGGCGCCGACGACATCCAGGTCGCGTTCGACAACGGCGCCTCGAAGGCAACGGTCGTCGGCACCGACACCGAAACCGATCTTGCGGTGCTGAAGATCGACGCGAAGAACCTCCCGACGATCGACATCGCCGACGACGCCGCGGTCGACGTCGGCGACGTCGTGCTCGCGATCGGCAATCCGGTCGGCATCGGCAAGACCGTCACGATGGGCATCGTCAGCGCGACCGGCCGGCAGCTGCGCATGTCGAACTACGAGGATTTCATCCAGACCGACGCCGCGATCAACCCCGGCAATTCCGGCGGCGCGCTCGTCAATGCGCTCGGCGAGCTGGTAGGCATCAACACCGCGTTCTATCCGCGCACGCCGACCTCGGACGGCCGCAGCGTGACGCCCGGCGCCGAGCGCATCGGCTTCGCGATCCCGGTCGCCACCGCCAAGGCCGTGCTCGACGAGATCATCAAGCACGGCAAGGTGATCCGCGGCTGGATCGGCGCCGACTACATGGACGTGCAGACGCAGCCCGGCACGCCGCGCCAGCGGGGTGTCGTCGTGACGCGCGTCATTGCCGAGAGTCCCGCCGCCCAGGCCGGCCTGCAGGCCGGCGACATCCTGCAGACGCTCGACGGCACGCCGATCGTCGATCACATCGATCTGGCGAACCGCGAAGCCGGGATCGCGCCGGGCACGAAAGTGCATATCGAGGGGACGCGGCGGAATCAGACGTTCAAGGTCGATCTGACGCTGGTGCAGCGTCCGGCACCGAGCACGACGGGCGCCTGACACTTCAGGCGAAAATCAAAGCGCCTTCTGATAACGATCGCGCAGCTGCTGCACGCGTTGCACGTACACCTGCGTCTCGTCATACGGCGGCACGCCGCCGTACTTCTGCACCGCGCCTTCGCCCGCGTTGTAGGCGGCCGCCGCGAGCTTCACGTCGCCGTTGAAATCCTTCAGGAGCTGCGCGAGATACCGTGCGCCGCCCTCGATGTTCTCTGCCGCATTGAACGCATCGCTCACACCGAGATCGCCGGCCGTGCCCGGCATCAGCTGCATCAGGCCCTGCGCGCCCTTGTTCGAGAGGGCCATCGGATTGAATGCAGACTCGGCGTGGATCACGGCGCGCAGCAGTGCGATGTCGACGCCGGTGGAAGCCGCCGCCGCCGCGATCTCGTTCTTGAACGCATCGAGATTCAGCGCCGTCCTCGCGAAATCGATCTTCGAGTGGACGTCGCACGCGACGCAGGTTGCGATGTACGTGAAGAGCACTGCGAACGAAGCGCCGGTCTGCGGTTTCACGTTCGTGTACTCGGTGATGCCGTTCGCGCGCTGCACGCGATAGACCGCGCCGCGCAGGACCTTAGGCACCGGCTTCGCCGGCCCGGTTGCCGCCGGGTCGGCCTTCGCGATCATGTTCGCGACTTCGGCCGGCGACGCCGTCCTGACGAGCGGCGCCGTGCTCTCGACGCCGAAATCGGTTGCGCGCAGCGGCATCGCGGTGCTCGCGACGCCGGACGTGATCGATTTGAAGTCGGGCTTCTCGGCCACGTTCTCGCGATACGCCCAGCCGTTCGCGCTCGCGAGCGGCTTTTCGGCCTCGCCTTGCGCCGCCTTGGGCTTCGCGGCCGCGTGCGCCGCGGCCTTCTTCACCGGCGCGTCGGCATAGCGCGAGAGCTCCGTGCACTTCGTGAAGTTCGATGCCTTGTTCGTGTAAGCGATCGACCCGTTCGGACCCTCGCAGCGATACAGCACGCCGGCCGTCGCGGCCGCGCCGAACGCAAGCGCGCCCGCGACCCCGGCGAGGGCCGTCAGCGCGGACAATGCGAAGCGGTGCGGCATGGACATCATTGAACCCTTCCCGGCGCGAGAGTTTCCACCGCCTCCGTCACGCTGCCAAGCACCTGTTGCAATTAAGGTTTTTGCCGCCCCGCCACTGGCGATGCCGCTCGGCACGACGTAAACTATTGGACCGACTGGATTTTCCGAACATGAGCGGCAAGCTTTTCATCAAGACGCACGGGTGCCAGATGAACGCGTACGACTCGGCCAAGATGGCCGACGTGCTCGGCGCGGCGCACGGCCTGACGCTCACCGAGAACGAGGCCGAGGCCGACGTCATCCTGATCAACACGTGCTCGGTCCGCGAGAAGGCGCAGGAAAAAGTCTTCAGCCAGCTCGGCCGGTGGAAGGCGCTGAAGCAGGAGAACAAGGCCGTCGTCATCGGCGTCGGCGGCTGCGTCGCGAGCCAGGAGGGCGATGCGATCGTCAAGCGCGCGCCGTTCGTCGATCTCGTGTTCGGCCCGCAGACGCTGCACCGCCTGCCCGAGATGATCGAAGCGCGCCGCGCGACCGGCAAGCCGCAGGTCGACATCTCGTTTCCGGAAATCGAAAAGTTCGATCGTCTGCCCGAACCGCGCGCCGAAGGCCCGACCGCGTTCGTCTCGATCATGGAAGGCT
>CALFNI010000276.1 GCA_937902695.1 uncultured Rhodanobacteraceae bacterium | reverse complement strand
CGGCCGACCTTCTCGTCGCGGAGCTCGGCGGCGACGCGCATCACCGCGCCTTCGACTTCGCCGGCGCGTGCGTGGGTCGCCTTGTGCACGTCGGCGACCGCGGCACGCAGGCGCTCGTCGGTGGCGGCGAGCTCCTTCTCGTGTGCATCGAGCGAGGCTGCGACCTCGCCGCGCGCGGTCCGCGCAGCCTGCTGCAGGCGCGATTCGAGATCGTCCACCGAGCGGTTGCGGTCCTGGATTTCCTGCCGCAGCAGCTTGCCGATCTTCTCGAGCTGATCGTCGACGCGCTTGTCGATCTGCCCGAGCCGCTTGTCCTGCGCGTCGCGCATGCGCGCGAGCTCCGCTTCGAGGCGCTGGTTCAGCTCCTGGAATCGGCGCTCGTAATCGCGCATCTGCCCGCCGAACAGGATGTCGCGGATCTGATCGACGTTGCGGTCGGCGCCGTCCGCCGCCTTCTTGCTCTCTGCCATGGCCCTTCCCCTCGCTTGCGCCCGCGCGCCCGTGCGCCCCGTGCTCGGCGCGCGCGCGCGCAGGCCGGCCGGTTTCTTCCGCGTCGGTGTCGATGACTTCTTCATGGACGACTCCCCCGCTGCCGCTGCGTTGCCGCGCACCGTCGTTCGGCCACATTGACCGGCGCGCTAGACCTGCTCGAGCCGGTATCCGTGCTGGTAGATCGCGGCGAGACGCCAGCCGTTCTCGCCGTTGAGGTCGAGCTTCTTGCGCAGCCGGCTCACGTGCGTGTCGACCGTGCGCGTCGAGACGGCGGCGGAAAGATTCCACACGTGCTCGAGCAGCGCATCGCGACCGACGATGCGGCCCTGCCGGCGGAACAGGAAATTGGCGAGATCGAACTCGCGCTGCGTCAGCTCGATCTCGCGGCCGTTCACCATGATGCGGCGGCGCTGCATGTCGATCCGGTAGGGGCCGAGATCGAGCTCTGCCTCGTTCGCGCCGTTCCCGCCGTGCCGGCGGAGCAGCGCACTGACGCGCGCGAGCAGCTCGCCGCGCTTGGGCGGCTTGACGACGTAATCGTCGCCGCCGCTCGCGAGCGCGCGCACGAGGTCTTCCTCGGCGTCGCGCGCGGTGAGGAAGATCACCGGGAGGCGGCTGTTCCCCGACGCGCGGATCCAGCCGAGGACGTCGATGCCGGCCGTGTCCGGCAGCATCCAGTCGAGAAGGAGAAGATCGATCGATTCGGCGCCCTGGCGCCGGCGGAACTCGCCTGCCGCGCGAAACACGCGAACGGTATAGCCCGCTTCCTCGAGCCACTGGGCGACGACCGCGGCCTGATCCGCGTCGTCCTCGAGCACTCCGACCACGAGATCCAGTTTGTCCACCGGGCGCCTTTCGCGCGCCGGCCGTGCGGCCGGCGACGCTCACATCATTCGACGATGAAATTGATCCGCATGTTCACGCGCCACTCGATCACGCTGCCGTCCTCGCCGGTGATCGCGCGGATTTCGTTGACCCAGGCGCTCTTGATGTTCTTGACCGTCCTCGAGACCTTGGCGAGGCCCTGCTGGACGGCGTCCTCGATGCCTTTGCTGGAGGAGCTCGAGAGTTCAATAACCTTGGCGACTGTCATCGGCGAATCTCCACGCATCGAGCCGCAGCCAATATAGCAAAGCCTGACGCGTGCGCCATCGGCGCCAATGGCCGGCTTTTCCACATGTTGCGCAAACTTCGCCGCTCGCTCGTGAAGGCGCCGCGAAGCAGGCCGGCCCCGCCGATGTGTTCAGGCGGGCCTCGCCGCGGGCCCGCGCGGCAGATAGCGCAGCCAGACCAGGAACGCGACCAGTGCGTCGAGCACGATCAGCGCCTGCCAGAGGTAGAGGTGAAACCACTGGAACCAGGTCGCGTTCCACTGGCCGAGATAGAAAAGACTGATGATGCGGACGAGATTCAGGGCCTGGATCGCGACGAATCCGAGCCCGATGCCGATCAGGCGGTTCTTCCACGGCGCCGGGAACGCCAGCATCGCCGAGACGAGGATGATTACCGCCTCGATGCCGTTGCAGCCGCGCTCGATCGAGAGCGCGAAGCCGTTCGTCGTGCTCTGCAGGACCTTGCCGTAGGCGATCGCGTGCGGGTCGAAAACGCCGACGATCCAGACGCTGACCTTCGCGATGGCCGCCGTGAACGGCAGGATCACGTGGGCATCGACCGGCGGCACGAGCTCCAGCGGGAACAGGATCGCGAGGTAGACGAGGAAAAGGACGATGAAGCGGAGCACGTCGGGCCGGGAGTGGGGTTCGGGATTGGGGATTGGGGATTGGGATTGGGGATTCGGAAACGCAACAGCAGCGAGCCGGCGTCAAGGCTACACTTCTTTGGCAAATCCCGAATCCCGAATCCCGGCTCTCAGGTCATGAACCCCGCGCCCAATCTCATCTTCATCGGCCCGATGGGCGCCGGCAAGACGACGGTCGGGCGCCATGTCGCGGATCTGCTCGGTCTCCCGTTCCACGATCTCGACCACGAGATCGAGGCGCACACCGGCGCGGCGATCAGCCTCGTGTTCGAGCTCGAAGGCGAGGCCGGCTTTCGCAGGCGCGAGACCGCGGTGCTCGCCGAGCTCGCCGCCGGCAGCGGCCTGGTGCTCGCGACCGGCGGCGGCGCCGTGCTCGCCGAGGCGAACCGGCGCGTGCTGCGCGAGCGTGGCTTCATCGTCTGGCTCGACGCCACGATCGACGCGCAACTCGCGCGGCTCGCGCGCGACCGGCAGCGTCCGCTCCTGAATGCGCCGGATCGCCGCGTGCGACTCGAAAAGCTCGCCGGCGAACGCAATCCGCTCTACGCGGAAATCGCCGACCTTCGCATCGCATCGACCGGCTCGGGCAACACGGCGCACCCGGCGCGCCAGATCGTCGGCCTCCCCGAAACGCACTCGCACC
>CALFNI010000275.1 GCA_937902695.1 uncultured Rhodanobacteraceae bacterium | reverse complement strand
GACCGTGGTGGTGACGCGCCAGCCGATCATGGATGCGACGAACCGCCTGATCGGCTACGACCTTCTCGTGCACGGCGCCGAATGGGGCGACGAGAACGCCGATCCGGCGGCGCGCCGCGACAGCGTGCAGCGCACGCTGATGCACGTGTTCGTCGATCTCGGCATCGAGCGGCTGGTCGGCACGGCCGACGCGTTCATGAGCCTGCCGCGCGCGGCGCTCGCCGTCGCGAGCTCGCTGCCGATCACCGGCAGTCGCGCCGTGATCGGCGTCGACCTGCGCACGCCGCTCGATCTGGAAACCGTCAACCACATCGGCACGCTGCGGCGCAAAGGCTTCCGCATCGCGCTCGAGCACGCCGCGGCCGGCGCCCAGGGGCCGCAGATGCAGCGCGCGCTGGAGAACGCGCAGTTCGCGAAGTACGCGATCGGCGACAAGCCCGATCCCGCCGCGCTGAAATGGATGCGCTCGTACGGCCTGCGCGCACTCGTCACCGGCATCGACGACCGCGAGCTGCTGCAGGCCGCGACCGCGCTCGGCTGCGACGGCTTCCAGGGCTGCTATCTCTGCGAGCCCGAATCGGTCGTCTCGACGAGCCTTCGCGAGAACAAGGTATCGGTGCTGCGCCTGCTCGCCGCGATCGAGGATCCCAGCAACGGGCCCGTCGAGCTCGACGCGATCATCCGCACCGACGCGACGCTCTCGTACAAGGTGCTGCGCTGCGTGAACTCGGCGTACTTCTCGCTGCCGGTCAAGGTGCGCTCGGTGCTGCACGCGACGGTCTATCTCGGCGTGAACCGCATCCGCAACTGGATCCGCATGATCGCTATCTCGGGGCTGCAGGATTGTCCGACCGAGCTGCTCAAGTTCGCGCTGATCCGCGGGCGCATGTGCGAGCTACTCGCCGCGAAGCTGCCGAACGACCAGCGCGAAATGGCGTTCACGGTCGGATTGTTCTCGCTGCTCGATGCGCTGCTGAACGCGCCGCTGGATGATCTGCTGTCGCGCATTCCGCTGACCGACGAGATCCGCAACGCGCTCGTCAGGCGCACGGGCCCGCTCGCGCGCTTGCTCGAACCGGTCGAAGCGTGCGAGCGCGGCGACTGGCGCAAGCTCGAAGCCTCCGGCTTCGCGGCCGGCGTGTGCGCCGGCGCGTACGTCGACGCGGTCGCCTGGGCCGAAAACGTGTTCGAGATCGGCGAGGCGCAGCCGGCGTAAGTTGTTTGCAATCGGCCGCTCAATTTTTCGGTCGCGAGGCCGATTCGTTGGAAATGACCACACATGACGTCATTCCCGACGTCGGGACAAGCGATCCGCCACGGAGTCATCGATGCTGCTCATCATCGGATCCATCGTCGTCATCGCCAGCGTCGTCGGCGGCTTCGTGCTCTCGAATGGCGAGCTGCTCGCGCTCTGGCAGCCGTATGAGCTCATCATCATCGGCGGCGCCGCCATCGGCTCGTTCCTCGCATCGAATCCGCCGAAGGTCGTCGGCGCCGTGTTCAAGGGCGTGCCGGCGCTGCTCGGCGGCTCGCGCTACAAGCGCCAGGACTACGTCGATCTTCTTTCGCTGCTCTTCGACATCTTCAACAAGGTGCGCAAGGAAGGCCTCGTCAGCCTCGAATCGCACATCGACGATCCGACCTCGAGCGCGCTCTTCAGCGCCTATCCGCGGCTGCTCAAGGATCATCATCTGATCGAGTTCGTCACCGACTGCCTGCGCCTGATGGTCGGCGGCAACATGAATCCGCACGAGCTCGAGCACCTCCTCGACGTCGAGCTCGAAACGCATCATCGCGAAGCGACGGAACCCGCGCACGCGGTGACCAAGCTCGCCGACGCGCTGCCGGGCTTCGGCATCGTCGCCGCGGTGCTCGGCATCGTGACGACGATGGGCTCGATCGGCGGCGGCGACACGGCCGAGATCGGGCGCCACGTCGCCGGCGCGCTGGTCGGCACGTTCCTCGGCATCCTGCTCGCCTACGGCTTCATCGGTCCGGCCGGCACGGCGCTCGAGCATCGCGCGCACGAAGACGGAAAAGCGTTCGAGTGCGTCAAGGTCGCGCTCCTCGCGCAGTTGCGCGGCTACAACCCGCAGGTCGCGGTCGAGTTCGCGCGCAAGACGCTCTCGTCCAAGGTGCGGCCGAGCTTCTCCGACCTCGAAGGCCACCTCAAGGGTGCCCGATGAGCGCAGCGCCTGCCGCCGTCGCGGCGCCGCCCGCCGCGACGCGCAAGCCCGCGACGCCCCCGGCCAAGGAGGCGAAGCCGCAGCTGCTCGTCATCCGCCGCGTCAAGCGCGGTCACGGCGGCGGCCATCACGGCGGCGCGTGGAAGGTCGCCTACGCCGACTTCGTCACCGCGATGATGGCGTTCTTCCTCGTCATGTGGCTCGTCGGCACGACGACGAAGGTGCAGAAGGGCGCGATCGCCGAATACTTCAAGAATCCGAGCATGCAGGCCGGCCACAGCATGGTGCCGAGTCAGTCGATGGGCCCGGGCGGCGAAGCCAACAGCCTCGTGCAGCTCTCGGCCGTCACGACGCCAAGCTCCGGCGACAACGGCACGCAGCTCAGCAAGCCCGAGATGACGCCGTCCGAAATCGAGAAGGCGGCGCGCGAGCAGGAAAAGAAGCAGCTCGAAGCGCTGATGCAGGATCTCAGGGAAGCGATCGACAAGAGCCAGGCGCTGCAGCCGTTCAAGGACCAGCTGCTGCTCGACATCACGCCCGAAGGCCTGCGCATCCAGATCGTCGACAAGCAGAGCCGGCCGATGTTCGATACCGGCTCGACGACGCTGAAGCCCTATACCGGCGACATCCTGCACGAGCTTGCGTCGTTCCTCAATTCGGTGCCGAACAAGGTCAGCCTGAGCGGCCACACCGACACGGCGCCCTACGCCGGCGGCGACGGCTACTCGAACTGGGAGCTTTCGTCCGGCCGCGCGAACGCCGCGCGCCGCGCGCTCGTCGCGGGCGGCATGCACGAGAACAAGGTCGCACTCGTGGTCGGGCTCGCCGATTCGGTGCTGTTCGACAAGAGCGATCCGCGCAACCCGATCAACCGGCGCATCAGCATCGTCGTCATGAACAAGGCGGCCGAGAAGGCGGCGCTCGAGCCGGACGCGCCCGCCGAGCCGGTGCGAAGCGTGGACTGACCATGGCGGCGACGATGTACCTGCTGGACACGAACATCCTCATCGCATCGCTGAAGGGTGTCGCCAGCGTGCGCGACCGGCTCGAAAGCCTGCCGCTCGGGAGCTTGCGGCTGTCGGCAGTTGTGCTGGGGGAGTTGGCCTTCGGCGCGGAGAAATCGGCGTACGGTGAGCGCAACCGTGCCCCAGCCGGGGACGCCCGTCGGTATCGCGGTCAG
>CALFNI010000274.1 GCA_937902695.1 uncultured Rhodanobacteraceae bacterium | reverse complement strand
CCTCGGCTCGCACATCAGCCGGGAGGAGGGCCTCGATGCTCGCCCCGGCCAGGCTGCCCGGCGAATCCTGGATGGCCCTCGCCAATGCGCGCTTCGCATCGGCGATCGGCGACACGATCTCGACGAAATCCGACACCCCAGCATCGGGCTCCGGCGCCGGCCCGGAAGAATCCCCAACAGTACCCATAGCCGGAGCCTACGCATTGACGGGGCGATGGGAAAGCGAGCCGATCAACTGCGAGGCGTGTCGTACCGCGGCGTCGTGACAGGCTCGCTGCCGGTGCCGACGTCGGCAGAGTGCCGCTTCGCCGCCTGGCCGATCCACAGCGCGCCTGAATGCAGCAGCGAATCGCGCCCGCGCGGCGGCGCGGGATTCATCTTCTGGAACGCCTGGCCGCTGCACCGTGCGGCGCTCCCGGCCGTTTCATTCCCACATTCGCGAGGGTCACCGTGACGCGGATCAGCAAGTGGCTTCGCACGCTCGGCCCCGGTTTGGTCACCGGCGCGGCAGACGACGATCCGGCAGGCATCGCGACGTATTCGGTCGTGGGTGCCCAGTTCGGCAACGCGTTTCTCTGGTCCGCATTCCTGACCTGGCCCTTGATGGCCTGCGCGCAGATGACCTGTGCGCGGATCGGACTCGTGTCCGGGGCCGGTCTCGGCAGCGCGATCCGCAAGAAGTTTCCGCGGTGGATCGGCGGCGTGCTCGCGCTCGCCCTGCTCGTCGCCAACGCGATCAACATCGCCGCCGACCTCGCTGGCATGGGCGAGGCGATGTCGATGCTGCACCTCGGCCCCACGCTTGCCTATGTCGCGATCTTCGGCGTCGCGCTCGCGGTGCTCGGCGTGCGCCTTCCCTATGCGACGATCGCCAACGTTCTGAAGTGGCTTGCCCTGGCGCTCCTTGCCTACGTGATATCCGGCTTCCTGGCCAAGCCGGACTGGTCGGGCGTCGCGCACGACGTGCTCTTGCCGACGATGCCGCACGGCAAGGACCAGTGGCAGGCGTTGGTCGCGATCCTCGGCACGACGATCAGTCCGTATCTCTTCTACTGGCAGGCCGGGCAGGAGATCGAGGAGCAGAAAGACGAGGGCAAGACGTCGGAGCGCTCCCGCGCGAACGCGTCACGCAAGGAGATTCGCGATCGCCGCATCGACGTCGCAACCGGAACGATCGCGTCGAATGTCGTCATGTTCTTCATCATCCTGACCGCCGCCGCGACGCTGCATGCGCACGGAACGCACCACATCGAAACGACGCGGCAGGCCGCCGAGGCATTGCGTCCGGTCGCGGGCGACGCCGCATTCGTGCTGTTTACCGTCGGCCTTGTCGGCACGGGCCTCCTCGCGATTCCGACGCTCGCGGGATCGGCCGCGTATGCGTTCGCCGAGACGTTCGACTGGCGCTATGGCCTCAACGAACGCTTCCGGCGCGCGGTTCCGTTCTATGGCGTCTACGTCGCCGCGATCCTCGGCGGGATCGTGCTCAACCTTCTCGGCATTTCGGCCGTTCGCGCGCTGGTCTGGTCCGCGATCATCAACGGCCTGCTGGCGCCGGTCGTCCTGTTCGTGCTGCTGGCCGTGATGGTCGACGCGAAGCTCATGAAAGGCCAGGCGAGCCCGCGCATCGCGGTTGCCATCATCGCATTGACCGCGCTCTTGATGACCGGCGCGGGCGTCGCGATGTTCCTGTAGGCGGACGGCTAGACGGCAAGCGCCCCATATCGCGTGATGCGTTTTGCAAACTCCTCGGCGAGCGGCTCTTCCTCGATCGTCGCGCGGGCGTGGAAGCGAACCGTGATCCACTCCTGATAGTCCGACGAGTCGCCGTGCGCCACGACCTCCACCAGCGTCCGGTCCGCGGCCGCCGACAGCTCGGTCGCAATCGAAAGCGCCAGCGACACGAGGTGAGGTTCGCGACGGACACGCCTGCCGTACATCCGGGTAACGGGCACAAGGTGCTCCCAAACCGCCGCAGGCTTCGCCCGTGGGGACTTGCATCCTGCATGCCTGCGGGCGATCTCTTACGCGTCCGCAGGCGCAAGGCTCATCCCCGTCGTTTTCAAGGCGGGCATGCAAGGACGACAACGAAGCTTGATTCGCGGCTGGCCTCAGCGCGGCCGGGATTTACGCAGCGCAGGATTCAGCCGATCGATGTCGGCCTGGACCGCGTCGCGGCTCCGCTCATAGACGATCTCGCGGCCCAGAACCGTTCCCGCGTATGCCGATCCGTTGCGCGTCGGCGTCAGTTCGCATTTCACCGAGTGCACGCCTTCGCCCAGGACCACCTCGATGCGATGCGCCCGCTTGCTGAAGACGACGACTTCCATGGTCTGACCGCTTTGAGTCGCCCGGACGGTGATCTTCTCGATGTTCATCGGACAAAG
Organism: uncultured Rhodanobacteraceae bacterium; assembly: GCA_937902695.1. Lineage (GTDB taxonomy): Bacteria > Pseudomonadota > Gammaproteobacteria > Xanthomonadales > Rhodanobacteraceae > Dokdonella_A. Next base: position 255 of record CALFNI010000274.1, on the reverse strand, counting down.
CTCCAGTCGCGCGTGGCCAACGTGCGAACCATCGCACAAGTCACGCGCAGGCGTCCTTCGGCCGTCGCCGTCGCCGGTCCGCAATCCTCGCCGGCTGTTCGCTGGCAGGTTCGCCCGCTGGCGCGCATCGCGTGGCGCAGGCGCATCCCGAGGGATCGATGTCCGGCGGTGGCGTTTGCGACGGCGGCACGAAAAACCCCGCTCGGGGCGGGGGTTCGGGGGGCAGCGTTACCGGGTGATATGCAGGTGGTGGAG
>CALFNI010000273.1 GCA_937902695.1 uncultured Rhodanobacteraceae bacterium | reverse complement strand
AGACGATGCCGGTCACGCGCTTCGCGGTCAGCGGCACGAACGGCAGGCGCACGCCCGCGTGGATCGTGAAGTAGTCGACGCCCTGCTCCGCCTGCTCGATCAGCGTATCGCGGAACAATTCCCACGTGAGGTCCTCGGCGACCCCGCCGACTTTCTCCAGCGCCTGATAGATCGGCACCGTGCCGATCGGCACCGGCGAATTGCGCAGGATCCATTCGCGCGTCTCGTGGATGTGCTTGCCGGTCGAAAGATCCATGACCGTATCCGCGCCCCAGCGGATCGCCCAGACCATCTTCTCGACCTCTTCGGCGATCGAGCTCGTCACGGCCGAATTGCCGATGTTCGCGTTGATCTTCACGAGGAAGTTGCGGCCGATGACCATCGGCTCGGATTCGGGATGGTTGATGTTGTTCGGGATGATCGCGCGGCCGCGCGCGACTTCGTCACGAACGAACTCGGGCGTGATCAGCTTCGGCAAGGATGCGCCGAACGACTGGCCCGGATGCTGCTTCAGCAAATGCGATTCGCGGATCGCATCGAGCTTCTGGTTCTCGCGGATCGCGACGAACTCCATTTCGGGCGTCACGATGCCGCGCCGCGCGTAGTGCATCTGCGAAACGTTTGCGCCGGCCTTCGCGCGCCGCGGCTTCGGCAGCGACGGAAAGCGCACGTCCGCGAGCTCGCGCGCGTTCGCGTGCCGGCGCGTGAAGGGCGAGGTGAAATCGGCGAGCTGCTCGGTGTCGTTGCGCTCGGCGATCCAGCGTGCGCGGAGCGCCGGCAGACCCGATGCAAGGTCAGCGCGAAACACGGGATCGGTGTACGGCCCCGACGTGTCGTAGACGACGAACGGCGCGTTCTTCTCGGCGCCGAACATCGACGGCGTATCGTCGAGCGCGATCTCGCGCATCGGCACGGCGATGTCGTCACGGCTGCCTCGCACGTGGATCTTGCGCGAGCCGCGTATCGGCGCGGTGACGGTTGCGGAAAGCGCGGCGGCTTCGCGGAGCAGCGCGGCGGGAACGGCATTCATCGGATGGCATCCTGCGTTTCGTGACACACCCGCGTGCGCGGATGCTGCGAGGGATTCGCACGAAGCGGAGAGTGCTCAGGACGCACGGCGATGCGCCGCGAAGCTTCCCTACGCCGGTGTCAGCCGGATCAGGTTCGAAGGGTGTTTCTCAGCCCGTTTTCGGGCACCCCCGCTTCAGGCGTGCATTTCATCACGTCGAGACCTCCGCTTCCACCCGGCTTTCGCCTCTCCGCGCGGGATAGGCCGCGCCGAAGCCGCGGGTGAGGGCCGTCGGAAACGTCGAACCGAGCTGGCCCTCACCCTACCCTCTCCCGCGAGCGGGAGAGGGAAAGACCCGCATCGTTTCGCGCAATGACGGAGCGGACGCTACAGTGCGCGTATACAACGCGCATATAAGGGAACCGCTGAGGTCGCGATCATCGGCTGGCTGTCGTGAACGGCGCCTTCAGCGACGGATCGCGCTTCACGGCCGTCTCAAGATCAGGTATCGGCATCGAACATCGCCCTAACAATTGCGTCGAGGGAATCCGGCCATGACTGCGCTGAACCCGTCCGTCTTGCGCTCGCTGGTCGTCTTGTGCGCCACCGCGATCACAGGCGCGGCCGGCGCCGCCGAGCTGAAAGGCGGCAGCGATTCGAAGGTGAACATCGACTGGACCCGGCCCGCCGCCTTCAGCGAATCCAAAAACTACGCCGGCACCGGACTCGGACGCCAGGATCCGGACGAGTGGCTCTCCGATCTCGCCAACCACCTGCGCTACCGCGCCGAGCGCGTCCTGCCCGAGGGCGACCATCTCGCCGTGACATTCACGAACGTGCAGCTCGCCGGCACGTACGAGCCGTGGCGCGGCCCGCGCTGGGACGACGTGCGTGTGATCAAGAACATCTATCCGCCGCGGATCGACCTCAAGTTCACGCTCACGGGTACGAGTGGCGCGGTCGTCAGGGAAGGCGAACGCAAGCTGCGCGATCCCGCGTTCATGCAGCGCGGCATCCTCAACGAGACCGATCCGCTTCGTTTCGAGAAGCGCATGCTCGACGACTGGCTGCGCAGTGAGTTCACCGCCGGCGGCGACGGGCGCGACTGACGCCGCGTATCGCGCGGCGACTACGCGACGCGGTTCGATCCGACCGCTCCCCCTGTGCCAGAATGCGCACAGGGGGAAGGTCATGGCAGCTGCAATCCGTCAGCGTCGTGCCTGTGCGCGGGAGTGCTCGCAATGAGCGCCCGTCCGTCGTTCGTTTCCGAGCTTCGCCGCCGCAATGTGTTTCGCGCCGGCGCGCTTTACATCGGCGCGGTGTGGGCACTCGCGCAAGGCATCGCGCAGCTTGCGCCCGTGTTCGGCGCGCCCGATTGGGTGCCGCGCTGGTTCGCGATCGCCGGCGCCCTCGGCTTCCCGTTCTGGATTCTGTTCGCGTGGTTCTTCGAGTTCACGCCCGAGGGGATCAAGCGCGAGCGCGACGTCGACCCCGGCGCGTCGATCACGCACCAGACCGGCCGCAAGCTCGATTTCTGGATCATCGGCGTGCTCTCGGTCGCCGTCGTGCTGCTGCTGACGAACCAGCTCGTCTCGCGCCGCGGCGCCGACGGCATTTCCGACCAGTCGATCGCCGTGCTGCCGCTCGCGAACGAGGGCGGCAATGCCGATGAGCAATACTTCTCCGACGGCCTTTCCGAAGACCTCATCACGACGCTCTCGCACTTCGCGGATCTCAAGGTCATCAGCCGCGGCTCGTCGTTCAAGTTCCGCGACAGCAAGGACGACAGCCGCACGATCGCCGCGAAGCTCGGCGTCGCGCACCTCCTCGAAGGCAGCGTGCGGCGCGTCGGCGACGCCGTGCGCGTCAGCGCATCGCTCGTGCACGCGGCGGACGGATCGACGCTCTGGTCAGAGCGCTACGACCGGCCGTATCGCGATCTCTTCGCGCTGCAGGACGAGATTTCGAACGCCGTTGCCGGCGCGCTGAAGGCGAAGCTCCTGACGGCGGGCCCGGCGGCCGCGCAGACCGATCGTCCGCCGAGCGGCAATCTCGATGCGTATGCGGCGTATCTCCAGGGCGCGTTCTACGGCGCCCGCGCGACCGAGGCCGATCATCACGAGGCCGTGTCGCATTACACGGCCGCGATTCAGCTCGATCCGCGCTATGCGCGCGCATGGGCCGGACTCTCCGTCGAATGGACGAGCTATGCGCAGCAGAATCTCGAAGGCGACGCCGCGCAGCGAGCGTATGCCGAAGCGCGCAAGGCCGCCGATAAGGCCATCGCATTGCAGCCCAACCTCGCCTCCGCGTACGCCGCGCGCGCGACGCTGCGGCGCAATGCCGACTTCGATTGGGCCGGCGCCGAAGCCGACAGTCGTCGCGCGGTCGAACTTGCGCCCGGCGACGGCGGCGCGAAGTTTTCGCTCGGCGTTTCGCTTGCAACGTTCGGCAAGCCGCGGGAAGCGATAGCACTCACGCGCCAGGCGATCGAAATCAATCCGCTGCGCGCTTCGTGGGATACGTGGCTCGCGAGCTATCTGGCCTCACTCGGACGCCTCGACGAAGCCGAAGCCGCGATCCGGAAGTCGATCGCGCTCCAGCCAGACGGCACCGGCTACTACCAGCTCCTGACGATGATTCAGATCCAACGCGGCGACGCGAAAGCCGCGCTGGCCGCGGCGGAGGAAGAGCCCGAAGGCTCGTGGAAACGGCAGGCGCTGGCGATGGCGCTCCAGATCGGCGACGACAAGGCGGCCGCGGAGGCGACGTTGCAGGAGCTGATCGAGAAGGACGCTACGTTCTCGCCGTATCAGATTGCCGAGGTTTACGCGATTCGGCGCGACGCGGGCAAGACGTTCGAGTGGCTTGATCGGGCGTGGGCGAGTCGCGATCCAGGCATCACGAGCCTGTTGACGGATCCTTTCGTGTTGCGGTATCGGAACGATCCGCGGTTTGCGGTGTTTTGCAAGAAGGTGGGGTTTCCGGTGACGACGGAGGCGAAGGCGTTGCCGTGAAACGGCTGAGGGCCCGCCTTCTCGCACCGCGGCTTTCACGCCGAGCGAGACTTGTTTCTACGTCTTGCAATATCGTCGACTCGATCGCCGAGTAATACGCTCGGTGCATCTCGATGCTATCGGCGAATTGGTCCTGACTGATTCCGGCGGCTTCTCTCCTTGCACGCAATGCCCGCCCTAACAGGATCGCTATCGGATGCTTCGCCAGGGCAGAACAGTCTGGCGCGCCGCTGTTCTTGTCGCGACCCCCTGGAGCTAGTCGACTTATAAGTATCATTTTGATGGGCGCGGCCGGTCTCGTGGGCCGCTTGCGCTTCTGCAAACGGCTCCGCGCGGGGCGCTTCGCTCCGCGTGCCCTCATCCGCCTTCGGCACCTTCTCCCGCGCAGCGGGAGAAGGGAAAAGCGGCCTCGCGCGTAGGTGCGTGCGCGCACATGTAAGCGCGCTTGCGAGCGTACGCACGCGAATCCTAAGATCGACCCGCTGCGCGCGTGTGGGCGCGCGAGGGGTTGGCCATGCCGTTCGAATCGCGTCTGCGCCGTTCGGCGCTCGTCGTCTCCGCGTCGCTGTTCGGCGCTTTCGCTTCTTCGGCCATCGCGGGCAACGACTTGCCCGGACAGCCGTACGCATCGTACTGGTTCCCGTCGACGATCCTCGACTGGGACCCCGCGACCGACCCCGACGCGCCGTTCAACCGCGGCACGATCCCGCTGGCGCCACGCTTCTCGAATCCCGATTTCAACGTGAATCCGCACGCGCACCTCGACGAGGCGCGCGTGCAGTCGCTCGTCGCGTACGCGCCGACGTCGTTCAACCCGTCCCAAGGTTCCGCGACGATCGACTACTACGCGACGAACTACTGGCAATACATGGATCAGCTCGTGTTCTGGGGCGGCTCGGCCGGCGAAGGGCTGATCCTCGCGCCGAATCCGACCGTGATCGACGCGGCGCACAGGAACGGCGTGCCGGTGCTCGGCAACGTGTATCTCCCGCCGACGGCGTTCGGCGGGCAGATCCAATGGGTGCGCGATTTCGTGCAGCACGACGCGAACGGCGTCTTTCCGGTCGCGGACAAGATGATTCAGGCGGCCGAGTACTACGGCTTCGACGGCTGGTTCATCAATCAGGAAACGGCCGGTGGCGACGCGCAGCTCGCGAGCGACATGCAGGCGATGCTCGAGTACTTCCAGGCGCACTCGAACCTCAAGATCACCTGGTACGACGCGATGAATGCGACCGGCGGCGTCGGCTGGCAGAACCAGCTCGATGCGCAGAACCAGATGTTCTTCCAGGACGGCGCGACGCTCGTCTCGGACAACTTCTTTCTCAACTTCAACTGGACGGCGACGCGTCTTTCGAACTCGGCGACGCTCGCGACGAGCCTCGGCCGGAGCCCTTACGAGCTCTACGCCGGCATCGACGTCGAATCGAACGGCTACAACACCAGCGTGAACTGGAACGCCGTGTTCCCCGAAGGCCAGCCGCACGTGACGTCGATCGGCTTCTACCGGCCCGAATGGACCTACAACGCGTCGACGAGTCTTTCCGATTTCTACGCGCGCGACAACAAGTTCTGGGTGGGCCAGAACGGCGATCCGAGCAACACGACGACGACGTCGAACTGGAAGGGCGTCGCGAACTACATTCCGGCGAACTCGCCGATCACGACGGTGCAGTGGGTCACGAACTTCTGCACGGGACAAGGCCATTTTTACGCGAGTGCGGGCACCGTCTTCTCGACCAGCGACTGGAACAACCTCAGTCTTCAGGACGTGCTGCCGACGTGGCGCTGGATCGTGCGCACCTCCGGCGCGCCGCTCGACGTGGCGCTTGATTTCGACGATGCGTATTTCGGCGGATCCTCGCTGCTCGTCTCGGGCACGCTCGACGCGACGAACGACGTGCTGCTCTACGAAACGAATCTCGACGTCGTCAGCGGCACGCAGCTCAGCGTCATGTTCAAGCCCGCCCAGACCGGACCGACGCACATGCAGGTCGGATATGCGTTCGCCGACGCGCCGACGACGTTCGAGTATGCGGATACGCTCGATGCGACCTCGACGGACTGGCAGTACGTCGCGATCGGACTCGGCGCGGCCGATGCGGGACGCACGCTCGCGGCGATCTCGCTCCGCTTCGTCGACACCGGCACGCCGATGCCATACCAGATGCGCATCGGGCAGATCGCGGTCACCGCCGACGTCGAGTTTCCGGAGCCGCCGAAGAACGTCACCGTCGTCGAAATGCACGAGATCGATGCGCACGCCGCGACCGTGCGCCTCAAATGGGACGCCTCGCCGAGCGCGATCGCATATTACGACGTGGAGCACTACCATCCCGATGGCAGCCTCGGCACCTGGCTCGGCGCCACGCCGAACACGGCGTACTTCGTCGGCAACCTCGTGCGCGACGGCAACGAAGCGACGTCGCAGATCGACGTCCTTGCGATCGGCGCCGATTTCCTGATGGCCTCCCCGGTCGCGAGCGCGACCGTGACGTGGGATCACATCTTCGCGGACGGCTTCGACGACTGAGCCCCGCCGCACGGGTGCCGTGGCACAATCGCGCCCATGGACATCACGCATCCCGACCTGCACCCGCTCTACGCGGACCATCTCGCCACGCTGAAATCGCGCACCGACACCGCGCTGGCGCGCGCCGGGCGCGATCACCTCGTGCTCGCCGCCGGCACGCCGCGCTACGAGTTTCTCGACGACAAGCCGTATCCGTTCGCCGTGAACCCGTGGTTCAAGCATTGGGTGCCGGTGACGAAGGCGCCGGGCTCCTGGCTCGTCTACACGCCCGGGCAGAAGCCGAAGCTCGTCTATCTGCAGCCGCACGACTACTGGCACGTCGTGCCGGAAGCGCCCGCGGGTTACTGGGTCGAGCATTTCGACATCGCGATCATTCGCGAGGCTGCCGACGCCGTGCAGCACCTGCCGAAGGATCCTGCGCGCTCCGCGATCATCGGCGAGGACATCGCGAAGGTCGGCCCGTTTGCGCCGGATAATCCGAAGGCGCTGCTCGATCACCTGCACTGGCACCGCACGTACAAGACGCCGTACGAGCTCGCGATGATGCGCGTCGCGAGCAAGATCGGCGCGCGCGCGCACCGCGCGGCCGAAGCGGCATTCCGCGGCGGCGCGTCGGAGTTCGGCATCCAGATGGCGTATCTCGACGCCGCGCGGCAGACCGAGAACGAGCTGCCGTATTCGAACATCGTCGCGCTGAACGAACACGGCGCCGTGCTGCACTACACCGATTTCAACCATGCGCCGCCGGCGCATTTCCATTCGTTCCTGATCGACGCCGGCGCGAGCTTCCACGGCTACGCGAGCGACATCACGCGCACGCACGCGGCCGCCGGCGCGGACGAGTTCGCCGCGCTGATCGACGCGGTCGACGACGCGCAGCTCGGCTTCTGCGCGATGGTGAAGAAGGGCCAGAGCTATCCCGATCTCCACGTGCACGCGCATCACGTGCTCGCGAACATCCTGCGCGAACACGGGTTCATCCGGATGAGCGCCGAAAGCGCCGTGGAATCCGGCGTCTCGTCGACGTTCTTCCCGCACGGCCTCGGCCATGGCATCGGCCTGCAGGTACACGATGTCGCCGGATTCCAGGAAAGCGAGCGCGGCGGCACGATTCCGAAGCCGCCGGGCCATCCGTACCTGCGCCTGACGCGCAAGCTCGAGCCCGGCATGGTGACGACGATCGAGCCCGGGATCTACTTCATCGACATGCTGCTCGCCGAGCTCAGGAAGAAGCCTGTCGCGAAGGACGTGAACTGGGACAAGGTCGATGCGTTCCGCAAATACGGCGGCATCCGTATCGAGGATGACGTCGTCTGTACGAACGGCGAGCCTGAAAACCTCACCCGCGAAGCATTCGCCGCCGCGGTCTGACCTGCTCTTTCCCCTCTCCCGCTTGCGGGAGAGGGCTAGGGTGAGGGCACGTTGGTTCGCGCCCCAAAAGCACCCTCATCCGCCTCCGGCACCTTCTCCCGCGCGCGTGAGAAGGAAAAGCCACTAGAATCCCCGCTTCCGTTCGCCGCGACTCTTGGGGAGCTCGACATGCGTTCTGGGATTCTCACGCGCTCCTGCGCGTCCGCCGGCATTGCCGCACTTCTGACCTTCACCGCGGCGAGCGCATGCGACATCCAGTCGCCCGCGATGCGCGAGCACATGCAGCACCGGCCGCAGCACCAGCCGATGGCGCCCGCGAGCCACACGCCCTGCGTCGACGGCATGGCCGGCATCTATCCGTGCTCGAACGTCGATCTCCTCGCCTTCGTGCCGGTTGCGCAGTTCCAGGCGACGACGACGAACAGCCTCTGGGGCTGGACCGACCCCGATTCCGGCATCGAATACGCGCTCATCGGTGCGAACAACGGCATCGCGTTCTACGATCTTTCGACGCCGGATCAGCCGCGCTATCTCGGCAAGCTCCCGACCTCGGCCGGAAGCTCGATCTGGCGCGACGTTCGCGTCTACCAGAACCACGCGTTCGTCGTCAGCGACGCGAATCCCGGCCACGGCATGCAGGTGTTCGATCTGACGCGCCTTCGCGCGGTCACGTCGCCCGAGACGTTCACCGAGGACGGCCATTATTCCGGCTTCGGATCGAGCCATACGATTTCGATCAACGAGGCGACAGGCTACGCGTCGGTCGCGGGCGCCGACGTCGTCTGTCCCGGCGATTCCGATCACGGCGGCTTGCAGATCCTCGATATCCACGACCCGACGTCGCCGACATTCGCCGGCTGCGTCAACGACGCGGGCTACACGCACGAATCGCAGTGCTACGTCTATTCCGGGACCGACGTCGAGCACGATGGCCGCGATCTCTGCTTCGATTCGAACGGATCGAGCGGCCGCATCGCGATCGTCGACGTGACCGACAAGACGAACCCGGTGACGCTGTCGTCGACTCCGTACAACGGCAGCGCGTACACGCACCAGAGCTGGCTGACCGAGGATCAGCACTATCTCCTGCTCGACGACGAGCTCGACGAGGAAGGCAGCGGCAACAACGCGCGCACCTATATCTTCGATGTCAGCGATCTCGATGCACCGGTGCTGGTCGGCTTCCACGAGCATCCGCTGAGTGTCATCGATCACAACCTCTACGTGCACGGCAACTACGTCTATCAGTCGGATTACGAAGCCGGCGTGCGCATCCTGCGCATCGACGACCTCGCCGAGACCGCGATGACCGAGGTCGCCTACTTCGACACCTACCCGGCGAGCGACAACGCCGCCTTCAACGGCACCTGGAACAACTTCCGCTTCCCGGGCAGCGGCAACATCATCGCGACCGGCATCGACGAAGGCTTCTTCGTGCTCGAGCCGCATCTGTGCGAGGCGCCGGTGACGCCGTCGAATCTCGCCGCGACGCCGAACGGCGATCACCGCATCGATCTTGCGTGGGACGCCTCGACGACGAGCGGCACGACGTACCGCGTCGAGCGCGCGCAGGGCGGCTGCCGCGGCGATTTCCGCACGATCGCCGATCAGCTGACCGCGGCAATGTATTCCGATACGAGCGCATCGGGCCAGGTGACCTACGGGTACCGCGTGACCGCGTTCGATGCATCGGGCTTCTGCGGCTCGTCGTCGTCGACCTGCGTCGAAGCCGAAACGACCGGCAGCTGCACCGCCGCGCCGCTGTTCGGCGGCATCGCGAGCGCGACGAGCGCTGGCACGAGCGAGTGCCGCGTCGATCTTGGCTGGAACAGCGCCAGCCCGGCCTGCGGCGGGCCGGCGTCGTATTCGATCTACCGCTCGGACGACGCGGGCTTCGTGCCGGGCGATGGAAACCGCATCGCGCTCGGCTGGCTCGACACGCTCTTCAGCGATACCACCGCCGTCGGCGGCACGACGCACTACTACATGGTACGCAGCGTCGACGGCGCGAATGGCGCGGAGGACGACAATCTCGTCCGCCTCGCCGTCGTGCCGAGCGGGCCGCCGTCCGATGCGACGTTCGGAAGCGGAGCCGAGCCCGGCGATCCGCGTTTCGATCCCGCCAGCGCGTGGGGCGTATCGACCGTGCGCATGCACGCGGGCACGGAGAGTTTCTGGTCCACGGATGCGAACAATCTCTGCGTTTCGCTGGTCACGCCGCCGCTCGAGCTGACGCCGGGCCAGTCGTCGGCGCTTTCGTTCTGGTCCGCCTGGGACATCGAACAGGGCTGGGATGGCGGCGTCGTGGAGATCTCGACCGACGGCGCCAACTGGACGCGGCTCACGCCGCAACAGGGCTACCCGAGCACGATCTCGCAGGGCGGCACGCTCTGCGGCATCGCGCAAGGCTCCGGCGCGTTCACCGGCATGGGCCATTTCACATGGTCGCAGTACGACGTCGATCTTTCGGCGTATGCCGGTGAGACCGTGCAGGCGCGCTGGCTCTATCGCACCGACCAGGCACAGACCGGCGAAGGCTGGTTCGTCGACGACGTCGCGCTGACGCACGCGCTCGTGCCGGGCACCTGCGTCGTCGCGCCGGATGCGATCTTCATCGACGGGTTCGAAGACCGCTAGGCACGTATCGCACTGGCGGTCTGCGGAAGTCGCCGCGAGTTCTCGCACTGGCTCGCCGCCGGCGCAACGCCGCGACATCGCGCCG